>NZ_JAUBTU010000001.1:0-35732 GCF_036705085.1 Microcoleus sp. B6-A1 | reverse complement strand
TGAATTTTTGTGGAACAGGCCGGAAAGCCTGTTGCCGATCTATTTGAAGAAGCATCGATTAACTTTTAAGCAACTCCTGAATCGGCTTGCTAATCCAATTAAAACCAACTTTCAATTGATGATCAAATGTTGGCATCCGATAGAGATAGGCTAGGCGGCGAGCAATGTGGGCTAGTTGTCCGTCGAGTTTAATTCCTAAACCGGCCAGGGTGGCGTTGTCATTTCCTAATGTCATCATTTCTCCTAGCGGCTGATAGCGGAAAGGAAGTAATGGGCGGCCGGTGAGGGAGGCCCAAATGTTCCAGGCGGTGTAGTCAGCTTGCTGGAAGGCTGTTTGGGCTGTTCCGGGGACTTTTTGACCCGTTGCATCGTGACATTCTGCTAAGTCTCCCAAGGCAAATATATCTGGATGGTCGATAATTTGCATTTGCGAATTGACTATTAATTGACCGCG
Source organism: Microcoleus sp. B6-A1 (assembly GCF_036705085.1). Classification (NCBI taxonomy): domain Bacteria; kingdom Bacillati; phylum Cyanobacteriota; class Cyanophyceae; order Oscillatoriales; family Microcoleaceae; genus Microcoleus; species Microcoleus sp. B6-A1. The sequence continues at coordinate 35,278 of NZ_JAUBTU010000001.1, read as the reverse complement.
GCGGTTTTGTTTGAGGGGTAGCGATCGCACTGCTTGACTAACTTGAGTTCCTACTGTCCATAGCACTATGTCTACGGGGAGAACGTCTAATTGTCCTTTGTAAAGTAAGGATATTGTGTCTGCTTCGATCGCCTCTACTTCTGTTTCTAAGTCGATCCACACTTGCCGTTTTTCTAAAGCTTGGCTGGCGGCTTCGCGGTTAAACTCCGGTGATGTCCGCAGAATCATGTCCCCTTGCTCAACTAACCGCACGCGACCTTTTTCTCCGAGTCGATCGGCTAATTTACAAGCTAATTCTACTCCCGAATAACCGGCGCCGACGATCGCCACCCGAATTTTGTCGGTGTTGCTGGCTTCTAAAAATCGCAGTCTTTCTTCTAAGCGGTAGGCGTCGTCGAGAGTGCGAAACGAGTAAGCATATTCAACCGCACCCTTGACCATATCTAGAGGGGTTTTGCCGCCTAAAGCTAAAACCAGGCGATCGCACGGAATTTCTGGCCCGTCGTGTAACTGCACTCGCTTTTGCGCCACATCGATGCCGGAAACGGTACCTTGACAAAAGCGCACACCTGTGTTTTCCAATAGTTCGGCAAACGGCGGGGCAATTTCCCAGGTTTGGAGTTCGCCGGTCAGGAGTTCGTACAGCAGGGGAACGAACAAAAATCGATCGCGACGGTCAACTAGGACAATTTCGGGTTTTTCGGTTTTGGAGAAGGGTAACTGACTCAAGCGCAGGGCTGTGTAGAGTCCGCCGAAGCCTCCGCCGAGAATGCAAATCCGGGGTTGTTGTTGAGTCATGGTGTTTTGTTTGAGGGGCTCACGGTAGCAAGGAAACTTATCTTATTCTAACGAGAGTGAGGGAGTGGGGAAGGGGGAGATTGGGGGAGTGGGAGTGGGAGAGATGGGGAGAGGGGGAGATGGGGCCAGTGGGAGAGTGGGAAAGTGGGAAAATCTTCTCTGTTTCCCTCGAACCTCAACATCCATCCGTTAAATGCGTTAAATCCATTAAATCCGTTAGACAATGCGTTTCCGAACAGTTTTCTACATATCTAGGCTTGATTAGCTCTACCTATTAGCCACCCTCAAATTTTCTGAATGTTCGCAGAACTAATTTTGTACTATATTAGTTTATAACGAATTATTTCGCAAATTTAATTCACTTTTTATAGGGTCATCTACTGTAACACTTGCCCCCGCACTCACAAGTGAAAAAACCATGCAAATTTCTTCCAATTCTTCTAAAGTTAAGAACGGCGATCACAATAACGAAGACGGGTCATCTTTGTTAAAAAGCGAAGAAAAATATAAAAATTTAGTAGCTAATATTCCCGGTGCTGTCTACCACTGTACCTGCGAGTATACGGACGACGGGGAATTAACACGGAAAATGGCGTTTTTGAGCGAGGCTGTTCAAGAAATATCAGGCTATCCCTCTTCTGATTTTATCAACGATCGCGTCCGTTCTTTTGCCAGCATTATCCATCCTCAAGACCGCAAAAATGTGGATGCTACTGTCAAAAAAAGTGTAGCAAGCAGAACTCCGTACATCCTTGAATACCGGATTGTCCGGGCTGACGGCGCTATTAGCTGGGTTTACGAAAAAGGCAAAGCTGTTTGCTGCGAGGCGGAAGAGGCGAGAGGAAGACAAGAGGAACAAGGGGAAATTGAGGGCTTTTTGTCGGCTGTGGTTTCGCCGGTTTCGCCGGTTTCGCCGATCGCAAATTCTCTGTGTCGGGTTGTTTATCTCGACGGAGTGATTTTGGATATTACTGAACGAAAGCGAGCTGAGGAAAACCTGCGAAACACTCAAGATTTTCTGAATGCGGTACTGCAAAATCTGCCGATTAGTGTCTTTATTAAAGATGCTGTAGAGCAAAAATTTATTTATTGGAATACTGCTAGCGAAGAATTGTTTGGCTATTCCAGGGATGAAGTGCTCTTAAACAATGCTGCTGACTTGTTGAATTCAGAGCAGGCAAATTACTTGCAAGCACAAGATTTAGAAGTGCTGGCAACGAGAAAAGGCGTCGATTTGCCTGAAGAAACTATCCAACTTCCCCACCGGGGAAAGCGGATTTTGCACACTAAAAAAGTTCCTTTATTTGACGAGTCTGGCGCGCCTAAGTACATTCTGGGTATTGCTGAAGATATTACGGAAAGCAAAAAAACTGAAACAGAATTGTTGCGCTTGGCCATTGTGGCTCAAAAAACGCAAAATGGTGTGATTATTACTGATGCTCAAGGCTGCATTGAATGGGTGAATGAAGGATTTACTCGGATTAGCGGTTATGTGCTGGCAGAAATGCAGGGAAAAAAACCGGGTGATGTACTGCAAGGCCCTCAAACCGACCCGCTAACTATTGCTCAACTGCGATCGGCTTTGGCGGCAGGGGTGCCGTTTAATCAGGAAATCTACAATTACAGCAAGGATGGAAAGGGTTATTGGGTGGCGCTTTCGATCGCCCCAATTTATCAAGAAAATGGCGAACTAGAAGGTTTTATTGCGGTGCAAACTGATATTACGGATCGCAAGCAAGCAGAGGCAACAGTCAGGGAGAGGGAGAATTATTACCGCTGCATTGTCGAGACGGCTTCGGAGGGCGTTTGGATGTTTGACAGCGAAAGTATCACGACTTTTGCTAACAGCATGATGGCCGAAATGCTGGGGTATACTGTGGAGGAAATGCTGGGGCGATCGCTATTTGAGTTTATCGACTGCGAGTCTAGGAAAATAGCAGAAAGTTACGTCCAGCGCCGGCGGCAAGGCATTCGCGAACGCCACGATTTTAAGTTTACTCGCAAAGACGGATCTCACTTGTGGGCGATCGTCTCGGCGACGCCGATGTTCGACGGTGAGGGCGAATTTTCCGGGGTGTTGCGGATGATTACCGATATTAGCGATCGCAAACAAGCAGAAGCAGAATTGCGCCAAACTCTCAAAGAGTTGGAATTTGAAAAATTTGCTTTGGATCAATCGGCAATTGTCTCGAATACCGACGAATTCGGAGCCATTACCTATGTCAACGATCAATTTTGCGAACAATTTAAATATTCCCGAGAAGAACTGATCGGCAAAACCCACAGACTTGTAAATTCTGGCTATCACCCAGCAGATTTTTTCAAGCAGCTTTGGTCAACCATCCGCCAGGGAAAGGTTTGGCGAGGAGAAATGAAAAATCAAGCTAAAGACGGCACATTATTCTGGTTGGATACTACGATTGTACCTTTCTTAAATACGAACGGCGAACCCCATCAATATGTAGCAATTCGTAAAGATATTACCGATCGCAAACACGCAGAAGAAGCCGTGCGACTTTCCGAAAGTCAATTGAGGACTAAAAATCTAGAATTGGCCAAAGCCTTACGGGACGTGCATAAAACTCAAAGCATGATGGTTCAAAATGAAAAAATGGTAAGTTTGGGGCAATTAGTCGCTGGCGTTGCTCACGAAATCAACAATCCAGTTAGCTTTATTTACGGCAACGTCATGCACGCTGACGATTACTTTAAAGACTTGCTAAAACTGCTCCTACTTTACCAGCAGGAATACCCGCAGCCCACACGGGCAATTCAACAAGAGATAAATGATATCGATTTGAATTTTCTGCTCAAAGATTTGCCGAACCTGTTAAATTCGATGAAAATGGGAGCAGAGCGAATTCGCCAAATTGTGCTGTCACTGAAGAATTTTTCGCGATTAGATGAAGCCGAACAAAAGCAGGTGGATATTCACGAAGGGATTGAAAGCACTTTGTTGATTTTGCAGCACAGGTTTAAAGAAACGGCAGGACATCCAAAAATTACGCTGCTCAAAGAGTTCGGGAATTTGCCCCGCGTACAGTGTTATGCAGGACAGTTGAATCAGGTTTTTATGAATATTATTGGCAATGCAATTGATGCTTTGGAAGAGGCAATGGAGACTGGACAGTGGGCAGAGGGACAACTGGCGCCTATTCCTTATTGTCCTTCGCCGACGCTGCGGATTTGTACGGATGTAAAATATGAACAGGATGCTGTGATGCAAGCAGATTCTGCTGTTTCTGATGATTCAATGCGGCATCCTTCTCATATTGTGGTTCGGATTGCTGACAACGGGCCGGGGATTCCGATAGATGTTCACAAAAGGCTGTTCGATCCGTTTTTTACTACGAAAGAACCTGGTAAAGGTACAGGTTTGGGGCTGTCTATCAGCTATCAAATTGTGGTGGAAAAACACGGCGGTCTGCTTAAGTGCGATTCTGCACCGGGTCAAGGCACGGAATTTGCGATCGAGATTCCTGTGGGGAATAGTCAGTAGTCAGTAGTCAGTAGTCAGTAGTCAGTTGTCATTAGTTAACAGTCAACAGTCAACAGTCAACAGTCAACAGTTAACAGTCAACAGTCAGTAGTCAACAGTCAACAGTTAACAGTCAACAGTCAACAGTCAACTAATGAAATATAGCGTAATTTACGACGGCAATTGCAATCTCTGCGTTACCTTGGTGCAGTTACTAGAAAACTTAGACCAAGGCAAGAATTTTGAGTATATTTCCATGCAAGATTTAGAGCAATTAAATCGCTTTGGGATTACGTCTGAAGACTGCGAAATGGGGATGATTTTGATAGATGGTAACACCCCGGAACGCCGCTGGCAAGGCAGCGATGCGGCGGAGGAAATCGGACGGATATTGCCTGCTGGCGAGGTGTTTGTGGCTGCTTACCGCGCCATGCCGGGGATGAAGTGGATGGGCGATCGCGTGTACGAACAAGTGCGCGATAACCGCTATACTTTGTTTGGCAAGCGATCGACTACTTACAAATCTGTTTATCCAGTTGGCTGTAAGTCGATCGACAATTGCGATAATAGCAAAGACTAAAGTCCTTACTACAAACAGGTTCGCAGTGAAAACTGAAGTCCTCAAAAAGATTGATTAAACAAACCGAATATCTCGCGGCAAAAGTCTTTGAGTTTTTGGCCCGACTCCGCAGCGGGTTCGGTTTGACCGAAAAAACTCCAATTTTCCACCGTGGAAAAGCGCCACTGCTGACCAGTATGATCGTAACCGGCTGCCTCAACCCCGATCGCCCGCCGATATCCTTCTACCGGATCTTGGTAAAATCGGATTTGAATCAAGATGCTGCGGCTTTGCAACAAGCGGCTTCTACCGGGGAAATGGAAGCCAATGTCGATCGAATCTGGATCTACAAGTTCTCTGGTATCCTCGTCATTCATCCAAGGTTTCAAATCGACTTTTGCATCCGGGAATTCGGACTTGAATAAATTAACAACCGCAGCAATTTTGCTGGCAACTTCTATATTTTTGGCTTGTTCGGCAGCGTTCACTCGAAAAACTCCTATCAAATATAGTTATTACATTTAGCTAATAATGTAACTGCATACTGCCTGCTTTAAACAGTGAACTGTGGACTATTTGATAGATATTTAGGAATTGACAAATTTCCAAGTGTGTGTTAAGCACAAGTCATACCATTTGAGATTGGAGATTTGAGATTAAACAATTGGCAATGACTGATTCCGTAAGCATGGTGAATAAATTTTATCCAAGCGGCAGGGCGATCGCAAATTCCGAACCTTCTCCCAGCACCGATTCACAAGTTAGTTTACCGCCGTGGGTTTCTTCCACAATTTGTCGGCTGATAGACAACCCCAAACCGGTACCTTTTCCTACTCCTTTAGTAGTAAATAAATGGTCAAATATTTTCGACTTGAGATCCGATGACATCCCTTGACCGTTATCTTTGATTTTAATCACCACGCTGTTGCTATCCTCGGAGACTTGAGTGATAATGGCGATCGTATTCGGTAAAGCTTCAATTTCAGCATAAGTGCGACCCTGATTGAATTCGTCAAAACACTCGATCGCATTTGCCAGCAAATTCATAAATACCTGATTCAGTTGCCCAAAATAACATTTAACTGGCGGGATATCTCCGTATTCTTTGATAATCTTAATCGCCGGGCGAGTATCTTTAGCTTTCAGGCGATACTGTAAAATCATCAAAGTGCTGTCGATGCCCTCATGAATATTTGCTGACACTTTATTCGCACTGTCAGCGCGGGAAAAAGTCCGCAAAGACTTGCTAATATTGCGAATGCGCTCTGTACCTGATTTCATAGATAAAAGCATTTTCGGCAAATCTTCGATCAAATATTCTAAATCAATTTCCGATGCTTTATCCTGTAATTCATCTCCCGGATTAGGAAATTTTTCTTGGTAAAGTTGTAAGCAATCAATCAAATCTAAGCTAGCCTCAGCAGCAGCATCAAGATTGCCCGCAATAAAACCCAGCGGATTGTTAATTTCGTGAGCAACCCCTGCAATTAAGTTGCCGAGAGCAGACATTTTTTCGCTTTGAATAAGTTGCAGTTGGGCCTGTTGCAATTCATTGAAAGATTTTTCTAACTGTTGAGATTTTTCTTGCTCCCGTGCGTACAAACCAGCATTTTCTACAGCAATAGCCACTTGAGAAATTAACACTTTGAATACTTCTACTCTCTCTGCTGTAAAAGCTCCCACTGTCAAAGCATTTTCTAAATAAATTATTCCGCGCCGCTGAGATTGATAAATAATCGGCAAACAGAGAATTGATTTGGGTTGATATTTCTGAATGTAGGTATCTACGTTAAAAGGTTCGGCGACAGTAGCATTGTCTAAAACCAGATGCTTTTGACTGCGGTGGACGTAATTAATCACAGACAGGGGAACATCTTGACTATTTTCTACGGGAATAGAGGGTAAAAGTGTCACTGTATCCTCCGCAAAACTGCCAGTAGCTTCTATGCAGAGGATATCGTTTTTCAGCAGCAGCAGCACTACTTTTTGAGCGGCCGCATTTTCTAAAATAATTTTGATTAATTTGGTCAACAATTTTTCTAGAACTATTTCACCGTTAATGGCTTGCGCTGACTTAATAAAAGTAGCTAAGTCTAAGAAATCGCCTAAACTACTACTGGTAGTATTTCCCGTGGCAGTGCGGGTGACATCGAGGGTTGGGGTTTGAATTGTGCGCGTCTGTGCTGCTAAGAAAGGATGTGTTAATTCTAAGTGTTTAACTTTAGCTATGGCTCCCCAATGGATATATCCATAATAGGCTTTAGTCAGATATGCTTGAGAAACTATCTCTTTACCCAAAGCTTGATAAAATTCTCCTGCTAATTCACAGGCTAATGCTTCCTCTTGAATGTAACCGTTTTTGGCTGCTCCATCAATTGCGCGATCGTACAATTCCATTGCTTCGGTATTTTGCCCCAAAACTCGCGCTGTTTCCGCTGCTACCAAGTCGTATTTGTGTTGATAATTCATCGGAGCATGAACTGCCCATTTTTTCATCTTCTTTTGGTTTTGCAGCACTTTTTCCAAATATTGCTTTTGTTCCCCTTTGCCCGTTGCTGGATACAAAGCGATGATACTGAGAGAAGAGTAAAAATTATTCAGAGAAACCACATAAAATCCGGCTGTGGCTTCTTCATATTTCTCAAATAACCTTGAATTTTCCAATGCTTCCGCGTATTTTCTGAAAATAAAATTAAGCTGAGTTTTGGCATTATAAACCAAACTAACTAAAAAAAAGTTTTTAGATTCTATTAAAATGGGGAGCGTTTTGACTTCATTAAATCTCTCACCGACTAAATGACAGGGTTCGACAGCTTGACCGCGCAAATTGAGGGCTGTCTGCCTACCTATACTTATATACTGTACAGCCATTTCTAGTTGAGATTGCTGCATTAGTTTCAGATACTTACCAGTCTCCTGCTCCACCAAATCTAGAGGATCTCCTATCGACAGTTTTTTGAAGCAATATTCACCTATAGAATAACCAGCATATTCCAACTCTCCAGTTTCGATCCCAGCTTGAAAACCTTCTTTGAGATCGCCTAATCCTGACTTGACAGAGGCGTTCCAGTGGTTAATAAAAGAACCAAAGGCTGTATAAACTCTACATTTGATTGAACGGGAGGGAAATTTGTCTAACATCTTAATTGCCAGTTGACCGAATTGGTATGCCAAACTACTCTCCCCTAGCTTGTACATAACTACGCCATAAAAAACGTAGGCAATACTCGCATAAGGCGAATTACCATATTTAATGCACAGCTTGACCATCCTAGATGCCAGTAGCGGTACCAGGCGGGGCTTTGCCTGAACAGCAGTGCTGAGAATCCCTGATAAAATCCGCATGGCTGCTTGTTTGTCGGGCTCAATCATTTCTGGCAAGTTAGCTAAATCCTCAATTGGTTTCAATCCCAAGCTCAGTTTTGTATTAATCACTCCCGCCACAATATTTAGCGCGTTAGGGTTTTGAGGAAAAGAAATGCCTAACAGTTTCAGCACTTCTAGTCCTGTATTTAGTGATTCTACCAGTCTATTTTGAGCATTGTAAGACTGGATTTGAAGTTCATAAACATTTATTTTATCGACTAAAATTTTAGCTTTATGCAGAACCAAGTTTACCAATTTTTTGGAATCTTCATAGTTAATGTTTAAGTATTCAGCTTCGGATAGTGACTCGTAAATTGCTAACGTCAACTCATAGTGACTTTGCCAACAATCTGCAGGCAATAATTCCATAGCCACCCGCAAATACCTAACAGCAGCTTCATAAGCAGCAGCAGCTTTTGCCCTGCGTCCAGCCGTTAAGTTTAATTTTGCTAACTGCGTTTTTTCTGATGGCTGGCTAATCGTGTCAATTCCGAAATTCAACTGATTGACAATATCAAAAATGTTTTCTTCAAGCTTGTCGGGTGGAGTATTTTTTAAAAGTAATTGACCGATTTTTAAATGGGTGGATTGCTTTTGATCTTCGGGAATTAGGGAATATGCGGCTTGCTGAACGCGATCGTGCAAAAATCTGTAACTAACCCGCGAAGTGTCTAACTTGAGATTGATTGATTCGGCTCGATCGAAAACTAAAGGAATGCGATAAGCATCGTTCAAGGGTAGAATTAACCCGGCTTGCAAAGCTGAATAAAGTTCCGTTGCTGTCGTATTAGCTGACTTTTCGCTAACAAGTGACAGCACATCTAGAGCAAATTTATCTCCAACGCAAGCTGCTAGCTTCAACACTTCTTGCGTGGGTGCGGGCAGCTTTTCAATGCGAGAAGCTACCAGTTCCACCACACTTTTATCGGTGATTCCAATGGCTTGGATTTCATCAATACTCCAATACCAGCCATTTTGACTTCCCTTATTTGTAATGTGATTAAATTCAAATTTCAAAAGAGAGTCTTGATAAAGTGCTTGGAGTAATTGGGTCAAGAAAAAAGGATTGCCGCCCGTTTTATTCCAGATTAACTCGGCTAGATTTGTTACTTTTTCTGTGCAAGTGTTGAGTGTTTCAGCGACTAATTCAGTGACATTTGCTAAATCCAGCGGTTGCAACACGATATTGTTGACTATTGTACCAGTTTTTTCAATTTCTTCTACAGTCTGAATTAAGGGGTGGGTCGGACTAACTTCATTGTCTCGATAGGCACCGATTAGCAACAAATATTCCTGGTCAGGGTCAGTTATCAGTATTTGCATCAACTTTAATGTTGCTGAATCTGCCCATTGCAAATCGTCTAAAAAGATAACTAGGGGGTGTTCTTTTTGGGCGAAAACGCGAATAAATTCTTTGAATACCCGATTGAATCGATTTTGGGATTCTACAGGGGCGAGTTCTGGCACATCTGGCTGTTTGCCGATGATTAATTCAACTTTGGGAATTACGTCGGCAATTACTTTGCCCTCTGTTCCCACTGCTGTTAAAATTTTAGTGCGCCATATTTCTAATGAAAGTGCTGTTTCTGTTAGCAATTGTCGCAGCAAGGAGTTAAATGCTTGGATTAATGAGGCATAAGGAATGTTGCGTTTTAGTTGGTCAAATTTGCCGCTGATGAAGTAACCTTTTGACCGGGTAATTGGTTTGCTAACTTCGTTGACTACGGCTGATTTACCGATGCCTGAGTAGCCTGATACTAGCATTAATTCGCTTTGGCAATGGGCGAATTTTTCTGTAGTTTGGTTTGGTGGAAAAGATGCGGCTGAAAGGGTTTCTGCATTGGGGCGGGCGGGTTTTTCTGTATTTAGGTTGGGTGGCAAAGATTTGGGTGAACCCGCCCCTACACGTTCAAATGCTGCTAATAGTTCGTTGACTTGTTGTTCTCTACCGTACAATTTTTGGGGGATTAACAATTGGCTGAGAATATCTAAGCGTCCGGGGATGAATTCGGCAATTTGTCCGGTGGTTTCTAACTGATGCAAACAAATTTCTAAGTCGGCTAACAATCCGGCCGCATTTTGATATCTATCTTCGGCATTTTTTGCCATCAATTTCATCACTATCTCGGAGATGGCGACAGGTATTTCTGAATTGATGTGATGGGGATATATTGGTTGAACTGCGATGTGACTGTAAACTACTTCTAAGGGGTCGTTGCTGCAGAAAGGCAATTTTCCTGCCAGCATTTCATATAATGTGATACCAAGGGAATAAAAGTCGGTGCGGTAGTCGAGGGTGCGGTTCATTCTCCCGGTTTGTTCGGGTGACATATAGGCTAAGGTGCCTTCGACTGAGTGGGGATTGTTAAATTGCGGATTTTCTTTGGTGAGTTTTGTAGCAATGCCGAAGTCGGTGAGTTTTACTTGTTTTGTTTGCGAGTTAATTATGATGTTGCTGGGTTTGATGTCTTTGTGAATAATGTGATGAAAATGCAGGTATTGTAAGGCTTTGACTATTTGGATGGCGATGTGTAACTTTGCTTGCAGGCTCAAGGTTTCTCTTTCCAGCAGTTTTGCGAGGGATTCGCCGCCAAAGTCTTCTAAAACGATTCCTAATCGGTGGTCGAATGTTTCGAGACTGATGGCTTTGACGATTTGTTCGCTGTCTAAATTTTGGCGGATTTGATATTCGTGTTTTAGCCTGGTAATGGCTTCGAGGGTGGGATATTCGGCTTTGAGGACTTTCAGAATTGCTGGGGGCGCGTCTGTCGGTGTTTGTCCGCGATAGACTATTGTTTCGACGCCTTCGTGCAGAGTAGAAGTTATTTGGTATTGTGATAAGTTTAACATCATTTAAGTTAGAAATTACAGGAGCTAATTCTCATTAGATTAACATTACTTAATCTTGATTTTGTGTGATTGCGATCGTGTATTTGGCGATTTCCAATCACACGGAATATACACTAAGTGAAAATGTGGGCTTGGTCGTTGGTGTCAACAAATATCATAAATGAAATCTTGGTATTGTGTGTGAGTCCAGAATGCTTTCGCTGCACAGTTTTTCAGGGGGATGGGAGCGATCGCACTGGGCCTCAAACAGCAGGAGATGGGAGCGATCGCACTCCGCATCAAACAGGCAATTGAATGGCTTCTCAATCGGTAACAACCGTAACTTCACAGATAGTAGAAATAGATTCCGGTTCAGGCAAAATACGCACGCGGGCGAATTTTAAACCGCTAACTCCTTGTTGTGATTCTACCATGCCCGTCTGAACTTTTGGCTCTACCCAACCTTCGCGAGACAAGTAGCGCAAGTATTGCTGATATTCTTCCCACTCCTCCTCTGTGGAATAAACAACAGTCAACATCCCCGACTGGGTAATCCGTTCTTGTGCGTCTTTGTCAACGGCTTTTTCGATCCGCTTTTTGACAAGTTCGTAGCGGATATCGCGAGTGCCTTTGACATCAAACATTTTTTCGGTGTTTTCGTTGTGAAAAATGTCGATCGTGGTATTCTGCACTAAGACTAAATGTGCGAGTTCCATGTTGATTTGAGACTCGGCTTGCAGCCGAAAAACTGTGCGGCCACAATCGCAAATTGCTCGCAGTTGTTCGTACCGCAAACTGTGTAGGTGAAACTGGCTGAATTTGGGATCGATCGATTTTCCTACATAAATCATGTGATCCATGCCGTCGGTGCATTCGATGTCGCAGTAGTGGGGAAGAATTTGCTGCATTTTTTCTTGCCAGCGGGCCCAGGTTTCTTGGAGTTTGGTGCTGATTAGGTTCAGCATTTGGTCGTAGCGGTTGCGATCGGTGTAAACGCAGTTGTGTTCATTTTCACAGGCTGCTTGGTAAGCTTCAACGGCTGCCTGAACCTTGGGCCCGCACTGCACAAAATAGTCAAAATATACTTCTAAATGCTCGTTTAAATACTCGGCGGCTCGCACCTCCATATCGACTGTTACTTTTTCTTTTAAATGCTGGATGTAGTCGAGCAAGTCGAGCCGCAATTGCTCGCCGAGGTGGGTAGTTTGTGTTTGGCAAACGGCATCAGCTATGACTAAACCTAAGCGGAATTGTTCGAGCAAATCAGTTTGAATGGCTCGGTTTCTTTCGTCGCTAGAACCGCGAATGTCCGAAATTCCGTACAGCGGATGAACGTCAGCAAATACGATTGTTTCTGGAGGTAGTCCCCAACTTCGCCTTTCTGCTTCTTGGGCGAACCGCCACTCGACTGCGGGGTGGATGTTGTGAATGTGGGTAAACCGCTCCTGGATGGCTTGCCGCAGGGCTGCAATGAAGGCGGGAATGAGTTCTTGGGCGTGTTTAGCGTCAATGCCGTTGAAGTGGTTTGGCCGATCGCACAATAGCCCCACAACACCCAAAATCCGCTGCCCGCACCCCTCGCGGGTGACGGATTTGACTACCAGGGGTACCAGCAGCATCGATCGAGTTCCCATTCTCCGCAAAGTTCGATCGCACTCAGTTTCGCACTCCCTACGCAAGTCTGGCACGTTCCAAACTTGATTTGCTGCTGTGGCCTTCAAAAAGTGAGAAGCTTCTAGGGAGTGCATTGAATAAAGAATCGGCTGCAAATGTTGGCCGTCTTTTGCAACTAATAGCTGTACCTGTTCGCCGTCGGGCCGCAGCAGCAAAGTGCCGTCAGCATTGAAGAGGGATCGCAAACACCGATCGATTTTCTCAAATTTGTCTGGCCGCAGCATCGAATCTTGATCGATCAATAACTGAGTCAGCCGCCGAATTTGCTCCTGTACGGTGACATCAAAACCTTCTAGCAGCAGCAAACCTTCTACGCGGTAATTATCCAACTGCAATCGATCGGCTAAATTCTCCAGTTGATTCGGCTGCATCAGCCAAGCTTCCCGTTCTGCAACAGGCATTAATCTTAAAGAAACATCCGCAAATTCATCTATGTTTGAGTCAATTCGAGTAATTTTTAACTGTTCCGAACCCAGCCAAAATTCTATGAATCTGGCTTCTCGGTGTTTGGGGTTTTTTACACTCGCCGTGACAGGTTCGTCTAGCACCCGCAAACCGTCAATGTCAATTTGATAATATTGCTTAAATACCCAGTGCAAAAGGTGGCGGCGGTACAATTGTTCTGCTGTTTTGCCGCCCCAATCCTCGAACAGTTCCAGCAGAGTGATGTCGGTTTCTGCAAACCAACCGTTGGTAGATTGAGTTGCCAAGGACGTTTCCTCCCAACCGGCCAAGCGACAAAATGCCGCGTTAGCGTAACGCAGGGCAAAAGTTCCCGGTTGCATTACTGCGATTAAAACGCGGCGATCGCCGAGAAATTGAAACAGTCGCTGTAAATCTTGTTTCCACGTTTTCAAGGGTTCAATTTCTGAAGATTGACTGGGTACTTGGCCCGCCAAAGCTTCCAGTAGCTGTTCTATACTTGGTTCGCTGGGCAGATTGTTACTATCTGGCTTTGTTGGGACGATATCTGTCGCTGGCAGTGATTTTACGGAGTTGTTGTTGTTTTGATGGGCAGACGATTTAGGAGTAGACATGAGTAAAACACCTGAAAGCAGTGGATTTTGCCAAAGAATATTAGCGATCGGCGATTATGGCTTTGTAAAGAGCTTAGATTCTGTTTGTAAAGTTTTTGTGTGGGTATCGGAAACTGGGTGTTTTCTCGGAGGATGGGCCCAGGGACTTTTACTTTTATTCACAAACAACCTCTCAGTCTCGACGTTATAGGTGATATTAACGTGTTTACCACCTGGCGGGTAACACCCATTATAAGCGGTAGACAGTAGCGGATAGTGTCAGCAACTAATGCTATTTGACTCTGAGGCGAGATATATAGCCGCTTTGGGTTGAATGAGGCGTAGCCCTGGTAATTGGTAATTGGGAATTGGGAATTGGTAACTTATACGATCGCGTAGCAGAAGTATTGGTAATTGTAATTGACTATAGACCAACAGATTGCTTGTCATTAATTGAGGAAATAAAAGTGGCAGCCACAATCCCAACATCCTTGCTATTGGGCAAGGAAATAATTAAAATGTATAATAGAGCTAACAGGATTTTTGAAAGGACATAGTTATGGCTTTAACGGTTAACAATCTCATTGCCGATGTGACGGGATTTCCTGTATTTGCTGGCGGCGGGCCACGTCTTTTGGGATTCGCTACACCCGATGAGATTAACGTAGGGAATGGAAATTTGCCGTCTTTTCCCTGGGGAGTTTGGGGACTCGACGGCAACGATACTATAGGAGGTTCGTCGGATTCTAACGAACGGCTGTTAGGAAATAACGGCAATGATGTTATCGGCGCTGGCGGCGGAAATGACATAATTTACGGCGGGAAAGATAACGATCTCCTGGATGGAAATGATGGCAACGACGTAGTTAGGGGCGACGCCGGAAATGACCTTATCTTCGGAGGGTTCGGGAACGATATCCTGCGGGGAGGGCAAGGAGACGACGATTTAGACGGCAATGATGGCGACGATTTCATCGCGGGCGATCGGGGAGTTGACGTGCTCACGGGAGGCCTCGGTGGTGACATATTCGTCCTCAGAAGCAACGATGAAGCATTTGGTATAGATGGAGCAGATGTCGTTACCGATTTTAACTTTGACGAGGGCGATCGCATCGGTTTGACGGACGGTTTAACAGAACTAGATCTTTTCTTTGAAGACGACAATTTGATTGCTTACGATAATGACGGAATTATCAACGACATGGTGATTGAAAACATAACTACCGGACAGATTGTGGGGATAGTTTTAAACACGGACAGCTTTGAACTTGTCGGTGCATTTGAACAGGCAAGTCCGTTTGCTTTGGCAGTTAACGGTTCTCAATTCCAGTTTTTGACTTAATTATTTGTAGGGAATTAGACGGGCAAGCTCCCCCCTAACCCCCCTTAACAAGGGGGGAACAAGAGCGCTCGAATTCCCCAATTTCTCCCTTTATATATTTTTATGCTAATCTAAAAGTAGAAATTAAAATTCGGGTAAAGTATATATGACCATTGCCACTCACCCCAAATTAACTGCACTCCCGGAACAGCGGTTGATTTTGCCGCTATCAATGACTTGGGAACAGTTCAAAGCTCTGGATTCATTGCTAGAGTACACTCGCAGTGTTCGCTTGTCTTACCTCGACGGATATGTGGAAATTATGACAAGTTCGTCGAAGCATGAAATCATTAAATGCCTGCTGGCAGGAATGTTAATGACCTTTTTCGTAGAAAAAGATATTAGTTTTAGACCGACGGGTAGCGCTACACTCCAAGGGGAAGCAAAAGGCAGCAGCAAGGAACCAGATTTATCTTACTACTTTGGCGAAGACAGACGGCAGCGAGAAACACCCGATTTGGCGATCGAAGTTGTTTTTACTAGCGGAACTATTAATAAACTGGAATACTACCGCAGATTTAACGTAGGGGAAGTTTGGTTTTGGGAAGACGGAGTATTTTCGATTTACCAACTGCACTCGGAGGGTTACGATCGCGTTTCTCGGAGTATGCTGTTGCCGGATTTGGATCTAGAATTGCTGGGGAGATGCCTGCAAATGTCCGAAGAAAAAGAAGCTTTGAAAGTGTTTCGGGATGCAGTTCGAGCTGGTTAACTTAGAAGATATACAAATAAAATATGGCATAGTAATGCCGGCAATGGCGGAAATATACGAAATGTACGAAATGTCATAAAAATCGAAATTATCTGGAAACATCCTGGGTTCCTGGTTTTCAGAAATTTTATTTTAATCTATACTATTCGGAGTATAAAAAATCTTAGTCTTCAGCAATCATCTATGAATAGGGATTATTCGCGGTTTGATTCCCTCACCAGCATCCTAGCAGGAAAAGTAGCGGTAGCAGGAATAGTTGTTTTTGCACAAGCACCAGTTTTCGCAAAAACTCCCCAAGAAATTGCTCAATTAGCTATTTCTGCCACCGTTCAAATTAATGGTCAATATTCAAATGGAGTGAGTAGCGGGACTGGATTTATTCTTGCTAAACAAGGCACGACTTACACTGTACTGACAGCTAACCATGTAGTTGATGATGATAAACCTACTTATATGATTCGCACTAATACGGGAAAAAACCATCAAGTAACCCGTGTTGTTCGTTTGCAAAAAAGTCAGAATGAACCCGATTTAGCAGTCGTAACATTTAACAGTACAGAATCTTATCCAGTTGTTACTTTAGGAGATTCAGAACAAGCGACAGTTGGGGCAGAAATTTTTGTGTTTGGCTATCCAGCTAACGTAGCGCAGCAAAAACAGGGAACTCAGCGCAATTTTGAGTTTGTACCGGGTTATGTTACCAGCCGTCTCCCGAATCATCCGCGCGGTTATACTTTGCGCTACAATGCCGTTACGAAAGGAGGCATGAGTGGAGGGCCTGTATTTGATGGAGAAGGTCGTGTAGTTGGAGTTCACGGAGAAGGCGATCGGGATTATGATGATGTAACGGATAGTCGCGGAAACCCTACAGGTAAAGTTGCCACTAAAACAGGGTTTAATGCTGCAATTCCTATTAACACTTTTATAGCTAAATTGTCGGATGCAGGGTTAAATCGTTCTGCTATTTTGGTGAATACTTCAACCGCCGCTACTGCACCTCTGAAACTGAACAATCCGCAAGATGCTAAGACTTATTACGTTCGCGGTTTAACTCGGTTTGACAAAGGAGATTTGTCAGGGGCTGTTGCCGATTTTAACCAAGCAATTCAAACTCAATCTGATTACGCGGAAGCTTATTTCTATCGAGCCCTCGCTTATTCCGATTTGAGACAAATGCCCAAGAGTATCGCTGATTATAGCAAGGCGATCGCCCTAAATGCCGGTTATGTCGATGCTTACTACAATCGGGGGCTGGTTTTGTCAGCAATGGGAGATAAACCGGGGGCGATCGCAGATTATACTCAAGTCATCCGCTTGGATAGAAACTTTGCAGCGGCTTACAACAACCGAGGATTAGCACTTTCCGACTTGGGCGATCAAAAAGGGGCGATCGACGATTTCAATCAAGCGCTGCAAATTAATCCCGGTCGCGCTAACACTTATTTTAACAGAGGATTAGCGCTGTTTCGCATCAATAACGATCGCTCTGCCTTAGCTGATTACACTCAAGCAATTCAACTCAATCCCAGTTATGCTAAGGCTTTTGCTAATCGAGGCATTACGTTAGTGAGAATGGGAGATAGACAAGGGGCGATCGCAGATTTGCAGCAAGCGGCTCGTTTATTTAAGGCTCAAGGAATGAATGCAGATGCTCAAAAAGCATTAGATTTGATTGGTCAACTGCAAAGGTCAAATTGATTTGATATTGTACACCTGTCGCAATATTCCGGTCCTCCAAAATTAGGAATATTTCGACAGTCCGGCCTTCGCAATAGTCCGAGAGTCCGGCAGGGGTTTAAACCCCTGCCTCAAAGCTGAAGTCCTCTAAAGAGGACTAATATCAAATCCGATTAATTGCACAGAATATTTGTAGGGAAACGGCACTGCCGTGTCCGTATCCGCCGTAGGGAAACTATCGAAATAAATACAGAAAGAGGACACAGCACTGCTGTGTCCCTACCGAATATCTGTATTACGATCCGTTGATCGGCATTTCAGTCCTTTTCAAAGGACTTTCGCTATGAGACGGGGGTTTAAACCCCCGTCGGACTCGACAACAAACACGAGAATTAATATTACTCTTTCCCTAAAACCTCACCGTCACCAAAATCACCCGCCGAGGCTGATCTTCCGCTTCAATAGTATACTCAACACGCCCAAAACCTCTCGGCCCCGGTTCAACTAAATCGTAGCGAGATGTCACCGTACCCGCCGCTGTATCGTATTGAGCAAAAACAGCACCGGGATTCCTCCCAGCAGACGCATCCGCATCCCCTCCCCAAGCTGTTGTATCATCTATTCGCGATCGACTTGGCAATACAGAAGCCGCGATTTCAGGAGGTGTCAATCTTTGGTCAGCTAAGACTTTTTGAGCGTTATGAATAGCGCACATTGTCGGCCCGGAAATTTTGGAATCGCTGTATTGATTTTCCCACATTTGTACAAACCCAAAGCCAACATTAGGGCCGACTTTCTCCTGTCTTTGCCGCCCCCACAGCCGACTTACAGATTTAGTATTATCCTCCTCGCTCTTGCCGAGCTGGGCTAATTCGGTTCTTTTGCTAGTAAAATTGCGATCGACAAATTCTTTATCTGCCCTGCGAATAGCGTTGGCGGCCGCTGGTTTTATTTGACTGCTAACATTAGTATTGCCTTGTAAAATTGGTGTTAGAACGCCGGGGATGGGCTGTGCTCCGCAATATTTTTGAATACCGTTGAAAACGCGATCGGCTGATAAAGCACTAATCGGAAATTCTAGGGAATAAGCCTCGGCAGGTTTGGGGAAAAAGATGCCGGATGTGGCGGAAGCAGTAAAAGAAGCTCCACCCCAGATGACGATACGATTAAATTGACGGCGGCTAATACTCATAATTTATCTACTCCCTGGAGAGCCTGCCCCTGGTATAATATGGAATGAGAAAAAGTAGTAGGGTGTAATACCTTCACTACAATTTGTTGCTCTGGAACAAGTGATATCAATAGCTAGACTTTTACCATTACTAACATCTACCAGCATCGTATTGACCCTTCCCTCCTTTCCTACTTGGGAAGCTACTTGATTTCCATCTACGTAAACGTCTATTTGGGGGGGTGGAATGTTATCGTTATCACTAACTCCATACTCCAATCGGAGAGAGAGGCGACCGCCTGGAAGTTTACAAGTGAAACCGGTTGGTGTCGTATCTAAAATACTTGTATATAATTCTCTACCTATGGAAATATCTTTACTCCTGATGCGACTAGCCCGATAAGTAGGCCATCTGCCAACACAGCTTAGGTCGAATATATGAATTGGCCGCTGGGCCTGGGCAACTTGTGCGCCAACAGTCGCTAAACTAAAAGACAATACCCCAGCCGACAACAAACCGCTGAGCCACCGCACTCGCTTCATAAAAATATCCTGCTAATACCTTAATCAATTAATAT
Organism: Microcoleus sp. B6-A1; assembly: GCF_036705085.1. Lineage (NCBI taxonomy): Bacteria > Bacillati > Cyanobacteriota > Cyanophyceae > Oscillatoriales > Microcoleaceae > Microcoleus > Microcoleus sp. B6-A1. Next base: position 16,039 of record NZ_JAUBTU010000001.1, on the reverse strand, counting down.
AAAGGATGAACTGTGTAGGAAAAGTCCTGACTTTAGATAGATGACAAAATCAAAAATGTCACAACTGTACGAAATGTCAGGTATAATTAATGGCGTACAACTCCAGCTTCTCCCTAATCTATGGATATTGCCGAAGTTTTGACGCTGGCAGATGAGCTAATTTTTGCTAAGACGGGAAAGCATTTAGATTACGTGCAAGAAGCTATCCTGCGGGGAACTTTACAAGACACAACTTACACGCAAATTGCTCAAGAAGTTTACTCAAGTCCAAGTCATGTCAGAAATGTCGGATCGCAACTTTGGAAAATACTTTCTAAGGCATTGAAAAAAAATATTACTAAAAACAATTTTAGGACTGTATTAGAAAAGGCAAGTTTTTATAATTATCAATTGGCTATTGTTGAAAATGTAACAGGCGAGAATATAACTGTTAATCATAACGTTAACATTTGTCATGAAAAAGCCCGATCGCCCAAAACACCCCAAAACCCCCAACCAACAGCAAAACAGCCCCGCATCGACTTAGGCGACGCACCAGAAATATCTACATTTTACGATCGCACATCCGAACTTTCCACCCTCGAAAACTGGATTTCAAGCCGCACCCGTCTCATCAGCATCTTAGGCTTATCCGGTATTGGCAAAACCGCCCTGACACTGCAACTAATCCCACAAATTCAACAGGAATTCGATTGCATCATCTGGCGAAGCCTCCACAACACGCCACCCCTACAAACACTCCAAACCGACTTAATTAAATTCCTATCGCAGCAGCAAGAAACTAACCCCCCCAACCCCCCCTTATCAAGGGGGGGCGAAGAGATCAAGCCTCCGTCTCCGTCTCCCCCCCTTAGCAAGGGGGGGTTGGGGGGGGTAATCAACTATTTGCGATCGCACCGCTGTCTCATCATCCTCGATGACGTACAAACAATTTTCAGCAGGCAACAACTAGCAGGAAACTACAAACAAGGCTATGAAAATTATGGCACTTTCTTCAAACAAATAGCAGAATCATGTCACAACAGTTGCATAGTTTTGATTAGTTGGGAAAAACCCAGAGAAATTGCAGCCTTAGAAACCCACTCGAAAAATTGTCAAACATTGCAACTCAATGGTTTAGGCGAATCCGCGCGAGAAATATTCACAGAAAAAGGTTTACTTGAATCGGAAAACTGGTCAAAATTGATAGACATTTACCGAGGAAATCCCTTGTGGTTAAATACAGTAGCCGCTGCAATTCAAGACTTATTTAGTGGCAATATTTCTGAATTTTTATCCTATGATAGCCTAGTTTTAGGAGACTTAGAATATTTATTGCACCAACATTTTCAGCGCTTGTCAGACTCCGAAAAACAAGTAATGTCCTGGTTGGCAAATCAAATCAAAGCCGTCGAAATCTCCAAAAAGCCAGCCCTCCTGGAATTATCCCCTTCAGAATTCCTCAAAGCCGTCGAATCCTTGAGACGGAGGTTATTAATCGAAAAAGTCCAAAAGGGCGATCGCACCCTCTTCCAACTCCAACCGGCGATCGCAGAATATGTAAAAACTCACATCTTATAGCAGTTTTAGGAACAGGCAAGATGCCTGTTCCACAATATATGAATTTTAGGGCAATAGTTTTAGGAACAGGCAAGATGCCTGTTCCACAACACATGAATTTTAGGGCAACAGTTTTAGGAACAGGCAAGATGCCTGTTCCACAACACATGAATAATTTACTTGTGGGCCGTTGCTCCTAGCCCGCCCTGAAAGGATTATTGAAAAATTAGCAAAACATTAATCCAAAAAGCCCCATTTAGCCCTAAAATAAAAAAGACTGACTAGCCAACAATGCCCTATGTTTGAAGCCCTTGCCGATCGACTCGAATCCACCTGGAAAAAACTGCGCGGACAAAATAAAATCTCCGAGTCCAACATCCAAGACGCGCTCAAAGAAGTCCGCCGCGCCCTCCTGGAAGCCGATGTCAACCTCCAAGTCGTCAAAAACTTCATCGGAGAGGTAGCCGCAAAAGCACAAGGCGCAGAAGTCGTTTCAGGCGTCCGTCCCGACCAACAATTCATTAAAATCGTCCACGACGAACTCGTGCGCGTCATGGGGGAAACCAACGTACCCCTCGCCACCGCCGAATCCGGGCCCACAGTGATCCTGATGGCAGGTTTGCAAGGAACCGGGAAAACCACAGCTACCGCCAAACTAGCACTCCACCTCCGCAAACAAAATCGTACCGCACTGCTAGTCGCAACCGACATATATCGACCAGCCGCGATCGACCAATTGCTCACACTTGGCAAACAAATCGACGTACCCGTATTTGAATTAGGCAAAGACATTGACCCCGTAGAAATTGCCCGCCAAGGCATCGAACACGGCAAACAAATCGGCATTGATACCATCATCGTCGATACAGCAGGCCGCCTGCAAATCGACCAAGACATGATGGCAGAATTGGGCCGCATCAAACAAACAGTACAACCCCACGAAACGCTGTTAGTTGTTGATGCCATGACCGGCCAAGAAGCAGCAAATTTAACCCGTACCTTTCACGAACAAATCGGCATTACCGGCGCAATCTTAACCAAATTAGATGGGGACAGCCGCGGGGGTGCAGCCTTATCCGTGCGGCAAATATCCGGCGCGCCGATTAAATTTGTCGGCGTCGGCGAAAAAGTGGAAGCCTTGCAACCATTTTATCCCGATCGCATGGCATCGAGAATACTCGGCATGGGCGATGTCTTGACCCTCGTAGAAAAAGCGCAAGAAGAATTCGACATCGCCGATGCCGAGAAAATGCAAGAGAAAATGCTCACGGCAAAGTTTGACTTTACCGACTTTCTCAAGCAAACGAGACTGCTCAAAAATATGGGTTCCCTCGGCGGCATCATGAAAATGATTCCGGGGATGAACAAACTTTCAGATGAACAAATGCGGCAGGGAGAAGTGCAGCTAAAACGCACCGAAGCCATGATCAATTCCATGACAGTTGAAGAACGCCGCAACCCCGAACTTTTAGCAAGTTCTCCATCCCGCCGCCGCCGCATTGGCAAAGGCGCCGGCTACGCAGAAAACGACGTAACTAAGCTGGTGAGCGATTTCCAGAAAATGCGTACAATGATGCAGCAAATGAGTCAAGGCAACTTTACAGGAATGGGAGGATTGCCGGGAATGCCCGGAATGCCCGGAATGGGCGGCCCCGGAATGCAGCCCGGTTCCCGTGGCTATATGGGTGCCCAGCAGAAGAAGAAAAAGAAAAAAGATAAGCCTAAAAAAGGTTTCGGACAGTTGTAGAAAGCGTCAAACATATTGCACGATTGTCAAAAATTTGTAGGGGCGGGTTCACCGATCATAATTGCCTAAAACACACAATCTCGTAAACCCGCCCCACCCCGTGCGAAAGTCCTTTAACTTTTTTTTGTTGCCGAGTTCAATCTAAAAAAAACCGGAATTAAATATGGTATAAACAATTACTTAACATTGAGTTCGTATGATGATGAGAGTAGGCTTTTTGCCCTGTCCCACAAGAGTTTCATAAAATTTATCGAGGCAAACTAGATGTCAGGCCAGCTTGCTAGCCCTACTTTTAAGCCTAATAATTCGGTTGCCTTTTCGCTGTCTACAGGCTTAGAAAATAAATATCCTTGCCCCAACTCACACCCCAACTCTCGCAGTTTCTGTAGCTGTGTTGGCGTTTCTATGCCTTCTGCCACAATATCCATACCTCGGCTGCGAGCCAGCGTCACAATTGTCTGGATAATTTCTACGCCGCTGTTGTCTAACCCAATGCGGCTCACAAAAGAGCGGTCAATCTTTAAGGTATCAATGGGAAACTCGTGTAAGCGGCTTAAAGAAGAGTAGCCCGTGCCAAAGTCATCGATACACAACATAAGGCCTAGAGCTTTTAGCTGCTTCAACATCTTTTCTTCCCTGGATACTGTTTCCAAAATGCAGCTTTCAGTAATCTCTAGTTTGAGACGGTAGCTGGGAAAGCCAGTCTGCTGCAAAATCTCCTCAATTCGATTGAGTAGGTTTGCTTGCTTTAGCTGCACGGGGGAAAGATTGACATTAATCGCCAAGGGAGGTGTTTGGGGAAACTGTTGCTGCCAAATATTGATCTGGTGACAAGCTTCCTGCAAAACAAACCACCCCAATTCATTGATCAAACCAGTTTCTTCAGCCACAGGGATAAACTCAGCAGGCGGGTAGATGATGCCAGATGGGTGATGCCATCGCACCAAAGCTTCAAAGCCACTCAGTTGCCCCGTAGAAAGGGAGACAATTGGCTGGTAGTGAACGCAAAATTCTTGTAGCGCGATCGCCCTTCTCAAGTCGTTTTCCAACTGCAACCGCGTCATCGCCACAGTTTGCATCGCTGGATCGAAAACTTCGTAACGCCCTCTACCTTGAGCTTTAGCATAATACATTGCGATATCCGCATCTCTGAGCACGTCTTCTGGGCGATCGTAACCCATTGTGCTAAGGATAATTCCCATGCTGATCTCGGTAAATACTTCATAATCATTCAAATTAAACGGCTGCCTTAATTGATTTTGGATGCGTTCAGCAACCCTGCTTGGTTCATCAATATCTTTAATATCTTCCAGCAATATCACAAATTCATCTCCTCCAAACCGCGCAACTGCATCTGTATGGCGTAAACAAACTTGCAGTTGACGAGCAACGCTTTTTAGTAATTGATCCCCAACCAAATGCCCGAGGCTATCATTCACTACTTTAAAGCGATCGAGGTCAATAAATAATACCGCATATAGATAATCTTCACGTCTGTACGACAAGTCGATCGCCTGTTGCAGCCGATTCATAAACCAAGCGCGGTTAGGCAAACCCGTTAGCGCGTCGTGAAAAGCATAATGTCCTAATTTTTCTTCTCTTTCCAACAACTGAACTTGAGCCTGTTGAAGCTCGTTCACAGCTTGTGTAAGTTCAGCAGTTTGAGAAGCCACCCGTTCCTCTAACTCAAAAGTGAGTTTCTGCAAGGCCGCTTCCGCCTCTTTTCGCGCTTCAATTTCCTGTTTGAGAAGCACATTTTGCTCTTCCAGCGTCTTGGTCAAATTTCGCAGTCTCAGGTGTAGTTGCACGCGGGCTAGGACTTCCTCTTGCTGAAAGGGTTTGGTGATATAATCTACTGCCCCCATTGACAAACCTTTAACCTTATCCACGCGATCCGTAAGAGCTGTCATAAAAATCACAGGGATATCTTTCGTTGCCACCGATGCTTTTAAGCGGTAGCAGGTTTCAAAGCCATCTATCCCCGGCATCATCACATCTAACAATATGATATTTGGCGAAACTTCTTGTAACTTCTCAATAGCACTTTCCCCATCCTTAGCTACTAAAACCTTAAAGCCTGACTCCTTCAAAAAATCGAACAAAAGTTTTAGGTTATTCGGGTTATCGTCAACAATTAAAATTACATTGTCTTTTTGGTTGAGCATTTTATTCCCCCAAATGTTTTTTTACAAAAGCTAGTAGTTCTTTTTCTTCAAAATTTTTGGCAAATTGCAAGATTTTATTAGCAAAGGGTAGATAGTTGCCGTCTATCTGCTTGAGTCTATCGGCTTCCTGCTCAACCACTTCAATATCGCCAATCCGAGCTGCATTAAACAGCGCTACCAGCTCTGTTGATGGCGGTATCACCAGCTCACCACTCTGAACATTTAATAAATTAGTGAAACCTTCCTGCTGTGCGATCTTCAAATCCGCAGGTTGGTCGTAAATCCATTCTATTTGTAAGTAATTTTTTAATACTTCTAGCAATTCTTCTACTTGGATAGGCTTTGACAGGAACTCGTTACAACCTGCTTCTTGGCTATTTTGGCGATCGAATTCAAACACGCTGGCGCTGGATGCTATCAATATTACATCCTTAAAGTCTGATGACTTTCGGAAGCGTCGCGACATTTCAAATCCATCCATTACTGGCATCACTAAGTCTGTGATAATCATATCTGGTTGAAAATCAATGGCTTTATTTAAACCCTCTTGTCCATTACAAGCTTCCATGATTTTAAAACCTAGTGGTTCTAAAAAGCTTCTAATAAAACCTCTATTTTCTAATCGGTCGTCTACTAACAAAATTTTATTTTTATTGCCTTTAAAACCTGTTAAATTAATTGAAGTATTTGGCGAAGGTTGAGTAATAAATTCAGATGAGGGATTCAACTCTAAATCAAAAGAAAAAATGCTGCCTTGACCGAGTATACTTTCGACTTTTATTTCGCCTCCCATCAGTTGAACAATTTTCTGTGCGATCGCTAATCCCAACCCAGTGCCTTCTGCCTTCTGCTGGCTATTTCCGACTTGTTCAAACGGTAAAAATATTTTTTCTAACTGTTCTGGTGCCATTCCAATCCCCGTATCTTGGATATGGAAACGAATTTTAGTAAGTTGTGATTGGTCAGAGTCTTCCCCCGTACCTATTACGCCTACCTTAAAAATAACACCTCCTTTTTCTGTAAATTTAATAGCATTGCCCAAAAGGTTAATCAAAACTTGGCGCAGTCGTTTTTCATCAGCATATACAGCGTTAGGAAGTTGATTTAATACTTGATAACTAAAGGTAATTTCTTTTTGTTCAGCTCGGATGCGACACATTTCCACAACCCCGATCAAAAAGGAAGAAAAATTAAAACTTGAGCTGTCAAGTTCCATTTTACTGGCTTCAATTTTAGAAATGTCTAAAATATCGTTAATCAGCGTGAGTAAGTGCGAACCACACTGGTGAATAATGTGGATAGCATCTTTTTGTTTAGGAGTGGTAGTTTTATCGCGTTCCATAATTTGAGAGTATCCTAGAATTCCGTTCAAGGGTGTGCGGAGTTCATGGCTCATGTTGGCGAGGAATTCGCTCTTGGCATGGTTAGCAGTATCAGCGGCAATTTTTGCCTCTTTTAGCTCACTTGTTCGTTCTTCTACTCGATTTTCTAGCTCTGAGTTGGTCTTTTCTAAAGCAGCAAAAGACTCGCGCAATTGCTGTGCCATTTGGTTAAAAGATTGAGCGAGAACTCCCAGTTCATTTATCCCATTTACGTCTACTTTTTGGTTTAATTGACCACTAGCGATCGCTCTACTCGCTTTACTCAAAAGAAAAATAGGATGGGTAATCCAGCGGGAGGCGAGGATTCCTAACAACGTCGCTAGCACTAACGCTAAAACGCAGAGTAGGATAGTGCTACGGGTATTGGCATTGATTTCCTCCATAAAGTCGGCTTCTGGAACGACTACAACAATCAGCCAATTAAGGCCTCGACCATCTTGGAATGGGGATACTTGCACGAATTCCCGCTGACCATCTAGCATGAAGTCTAGTTGCTGGTTGCTGTCAATTTCGGTCAAGTTACCAAAGCGTTCTATTAAATGTTGCGCTGTACCCTTGATCAAAGGTACTCTGCTTTCAATCGCTTTTAATCTTTGCGTTTTTTGGCGATTTTTGCTGTTGATAAATGGCTTCTCGGCGGTGGAAGAAGCCACTAGCAAGCCAGAGCGTTCGATGATGAAAGTCTTGCCCGATTTACCAATTTTTAAAGTTTGGAGAAAGTCGCCGATTTTTGAGAGAAACAGATCGGTACTTACAACTCCTCTAAAAATGCCATTTTTATCGTAAACAGGCTGACTAGCGGAGATTCCTAGGCTAGGTTGAATAAAATATTGATAAATTTTATTCCACTGGGGTTTGCCGGCAACTTTTGCAGCTTGATACCAGGGTCGAATGCGGGGATCGTAGTCTGGGTGGGTCTCCTTAAACTGAGTCGGGTTGCCCTCTCTATCTACCTTGACGATCGTATTGAGAAAATTAGTAGATCGATCGGTTATTTCAATAACCACACTGCCATCATCCTTATATCCAGCACCCGCGTATTCTTTTTTTTCCCCTCCAAAACTGATGTAACTAACAGTGGAAAATTGCTTGAGCTGCCAGTAGAAGTAGCTTCTCATAGAACCCATATTGTCTGGATTCCACAACCCAAAGCGGCCAATGGCATCGACGCTGATGGCATTGATCAAATGGGGCGTTTCCAAGTAAGTGTTTAATTGTTGATTGATGCGGGCGACTACCTCCGTTCGTAATTGGCTAGTAACATTGTTGACGGCAGTTTTGCCGTTGCGTAGCGAGAGCCAACCTGTCAGCCCCACAGCAGCGAAGATTTGCAGGACGAATGGTACGACTAAGACGAGGCGCAGCGGGATTTTTTGAGGGCTTTTTGCAAGTTCATTCTCACTTGCGATTAGTGTCATGGCGGAGTCATTTTAGTATTTGGATTATTTCAATAACAACAGTCGCTCACCCTTGGTCATTTAAAGTCAGCTCTAGGGAAATTATTGATTCCGTCTCTCTTGAACGCCAATTGGTTTAATGATATCTTATTGTTGAATAACCGGGCCCAAATGAGCGGCTAATACTGATACAGTTTGCAAATTCATGAAAAAAAACAGATCCCCCATTTGAGACGAAATCTCCATAAATGTCAAATGCTATATTTTGCTTGGGGTTGCAGTGTAAGCCTACCTGCAGATTTCACGGATATTGAGTACACCTTCATTGACTTGTAGGTCTTGACCTCAATAATAAGTGATCTAAGCATACAATTATAGTCAGGACTTACGAACTATAGGGTCTGAAACCCAGCTTCCCCGTGCTGCCCTAAAAAAGGGGGAACTTGAAAGCCCTCTTGGAAAAAGGGTTTGGGGGTTCTATGCGTAACTCTTAAGCTTACGCCAGCTAAATTGCGCTTTTTTTTCAAGGGGCTCTCTGGCCCGTCCCACAAGGATTCTCAAATAGAGGAAATGGCAACCTAGATGCACAATAACTTAATAGTCGATCGTGCATAGTGCCTAAAGCAACCCTAAACTCAACACTTTGACGGGGAGACAAGCAGGTTAAAAGCAAAGCTGCGTCAGGGTTTTGAGTTAATTGACCAAGCGAAAATATCTTCCCAGGCGTGAGTCAATAAAAGAGAGTGGCGAGATCCCTTGAATCAGTTTCAAGGCTAGCTTGGACAATCTTATGAGTCAATAAGCCTGTCAATAATCCCCTATCTTTTTTGAGGTTCAGGGGCTTTAATGCTTTTACAATCAAGGTTTCACAGGCGTTGTCACCCCGCGAAGTATTTTTACTTACTACTGTCTCGGACGATCGACTTCGCTCCGCTATTGCAGTGTATGCTGCCCGTTGGGATGTGTTGTATTCAGGAACTTTAGTCCTTAGTAACTAAAAGGTTTAAGAAAAGGCAGAAATCATTATTACAAAATTAATTTCACAATCAAATTCTATTGAATAGCTTGCCTGAATTCCCGCATTGCCTGAAGGTGATTTTCAATATTAATACACCGCGCCAATAATACAATATCTAAGTCTGGCAGAACTTGAGAGCGATCGACCTCTGTATATCCATCAGCCCCCAACGAATACATACGAAGTGCGCCATTTTCCCAAAACCAAACTTCAGGAATTTCCAGGCGTGTGTAAGCTTCCAACTTGTTAATACCGCCGCTAGTCACCACCACTTCCACCGCCAAATCAGGAAATTCTCGGTTAGCTCCCAATTTATAGGATTTATCAGCTTCTCGCTTCACCAGCCCCGATGGACTTTCCAGCGTCATCGAACCAGTAGGCTGATAATCAATTCCCATTTGAAGCAGATAAATATCTAGTAAAGAACCAATTCGTTCTTTAATCGTTTCATGTTTTTCTCCAGGCATACGTCTAATCTCCAACACCCCATCTAAAAACGATAATCTCACCCCTGGGCGTGAGAGCAACTGTTCAACCACTTTAAACTCTCTCCAACTCAGCTCGTCAATTAAGATAGGTTCATCAAGCCCTTCTAACTTTTCTAAAGTTGTCGTCATCCCAACCCCTCCTTACTCAATCCAATCTTAATTATATCTGCGTTCATCTGCGTTAATCTGCCGACATCTGCGATCGCAATCCCATCTACTGTCCCAAAGTTCCCTTGTACTCATCCGGTACAAATTCCGTAACTACTTGACCGCCGCCACCGTCGCCTTTGACAATCACAGTTTGATTTTTCAACTCTCCCGCCGCCCTCGGCCCTGTCAAATTAAACACCGGATTTAGCTGCCGGTATACCACATTTCCTTCCGCATCGAACGTCTGGTTAGTTAAATACCACGTTACGCGATCGGTATTTAATTGAGCTTGACGTTTTTCCCCAATTCCTACCACATTTCCCGTCAAATAAAAAACTTTTTTCTCTAAATCTCCCCGCCCCGTATCGCCAGTCATCGTCACCTTTTCCATGCGGTGAAAAACCTTCACAGGCCCGGGCGATATCACCGATTGCGCCGGAAAATTCCAACTCATCAAACTGCTTTCTATTTGCAGCGGCGGGTCTGATGGCATCAACTGAGCGTTTTTTGTCAGCGTCGCAATCTTGGTTTTTAAGTCTACATCTACTTGGTCGGCAAAACCGCTGTCTGTGACTATTTTATCTTTGTATCTGTCAATTTGAGTCGGTTTGGCGCTGTTTACCTTTTGTTGATCCACAAACCACACTAAGTGCTCGGTTCGCAATTGCAAAACCGGATCTTTAACATTCGCCACCACAGAACCGAATAACTCCATTCTCTTAGCCCTGCTGAAAACCCGCGCTTCCTTCGCTGAAGCCGTCACCTGTTTGTTCTCTCCAGTCAAATTATTGCGGACAACTAAAACATCTTCCTTCGGCCGCCACTCCAACTCATTTCCCCGCAATACCACTCCATTTTTCAGGTCTTTAGCGACTATGTTACCTTTGAGAAAAACCTGATTTCCTTCCTGAAATACCTGCCCGGTTTCTCCCTGAATGTCGTAAATTTCTTTGCCGTCCTGAAACAATTTGCCCACTGGTTTCTGAACGTTAACTATCTTTTTGTCTTTGCTGTAAACGGCATTTTGCGAGTTTACTTTCCAGAACGTCTCGCCCTTTTCGTTTGCTTGTTCTAGGGTTACTTTGTTCAAAGTTAAAGTGCTGTTTGACTGTTGAGCGGTTTTGAGATCCTCCGCTAATTTGTTCTTTTGAGTTTCTTGCGGAACCGCACAAGCATCAATCCCCAAAATCAGTGCTGGTAAAAATAGTAGCACTATTTTTGAGGATTTCATATTGGGAATTTGGGATTTTAGATGAATCATTGGTTATTGGGAATTGGGAATTGGTAATTGGTAATTAATAATTGGCTCTTGAAAAACACTTAATCAAAAATTAAAAATGTGTCATGTTTGGTCTAAATTTTTAACTTTTAATTCTCAAGGATTCAACCCATTAACCATCACCCATTACCCGTTACCCATTACCCATTACCAAATCCCTATCTGTCGTCGTGTTCCTCCATCAAGCTCAGACCCGACAAAGGGCGGTAAGCATAATTAGGGCGCGATGTTTTTTGGATGTCGTCCTTAATCATTTCCAAATCGATATAGCGATCGGCTACATTAATCAAACTGTCGCTCGTCATCGATCGCAAACTCACCACCTCAACCCGCACACCGCGATAGCTCACAGCATCCACAGCATAAGCCAAATCGCCGTCACCGCTGACCAGAACCGCCGTGTCGTAAGACCCCACTAAAGCCATCATATCCACAGCGATTTCTACATCCAAATTCGCCTTTTTAGAACCATCTGGCAACTGTACCAAATCCTTAGAAATCACCCGGTAGCCGTTGCGGCGCATCCACAGCAAAAACCCCTGCTGTTTCTCGTTAGTGCGATCGACACCCGTGTAGAAGAAAGAGCGCAGCAGCCGCGATCCCGCAGTTAAACGGCACAGCAGCTTAGTATAATCAATCTCAATTCCTAACTGCAAAGCCGCGTAAAAAAGGTTAGAACCGTCAATAAAAATTGCCACTCTACCACGATTTTCTAGTACCTGTTCCGGCGTAAAAAGGTCGTTGCTTTCTATTCTATTCAACATGATTGTTATGCCTCGATTTTTATGAAAGATTGGTAAGGAAATAACTGCTAATTCGTAGTCTGTCATAACACCCAGAGCGCTGGCTGCCAACTATGAAGGTACTGTTTACAGCAGTTCGAGCCGCTTAAAAACAGGTTGGGGTTCCCCCAGAGTTTGGTTTGCCGGCAAAGCGCCCCAGGCAGCATGAGCTGCAAAATTCGCTAAACTGTTAACTGTAACTCGATCGTTAAAGTCAATTGAAAAACCTAGCTGTTGATAGATAGCGTTGCTGATATTGGGAATAATCGGCGACAAAAGGTAAGATGCTAGTCTAACAGATTCCAGAACAGAATATAGCACCTGTTCGACACTTTCGATCTGTCCCTGCTTGTACAAACTCCAAGGTGCTTGCACGTCAATAAACTTGTTCCCGGCTCGCACTAATGCAAGCACGGCTTCGCAAGCCTTGCTAAAAGCCAACTCTTCGTAAAAACCCGCTACTCGATCGCCCAAATCCAGGCTCATAGCCTTGAGAAGGTTGTCGCCCTCAATGTTTTCTCCCAACACATTTGGTACGCAGGCACCGCAATATTTGCGAGCCATGTTTAACGTGCGGTTAAGCAAATTTCCCAAATCATTTGCTAGCTCAGCATTCAATATATTGATAAACCGAGTTTCGTTAAAATCGCCGTCCTCTCCGAACTCAATTTCTTTGAGGAAATAGTAACGTACTGCATCAGCACCGTATTTGTTGACCAATTCGACAGGGTTTAAAGTATTACCCTCCGTTTTCCCCATTTTTTTGCCGTCTTTGGTCAAAAACCCGTGTGCGAAGACGCGACCCGGCACCTGCAGATTCGCTGACATCAGCATTGCCGGCCAGTAAACTGCGTGGAAGCGAAGAATATCTTTGCCGATCAAGTGCAAGTCAACCGGCCACCATTTAGATAAAGCATTCTCCAAAATCGGGTCGCTGTCCGGATCTAGCAAGGCGGTGACGTATCCCAGCAAAGCGTCAAACCAGACGTAGATGCTGTGACTGGGGTCAACTGGCATTGGCAGACCCCATGCGAGATTCACTCTAGAAATGGAAAAGTCTTGCAGTCCAGAGTTGACGAAACTGAGCACTTCGTTGCGGCGGCTTTCCGGCGCGATGAAGTCTGGACGTTCTGCGTACAATGCCAGCAGTTGGTCTTGATACCGCGACAGACGGAAAAAGTAATTTTCCTCGTCGCGCCACTCAACTTCCTTGCTGGTGTGGACAGAACACCGATTTCCCGGCAACAATTCCCGTTCATCCTTAAATTCTTCACACGAGACGCAGTACCAGCCTTGTTGCTGGTTCAAGTAGATGTCGCCGGAGTTCCAGACGCGCTGGAAAAATTCTTTGACAATGTACTCGTGGCGCCGCGAAGTTGTGCGGATGAAGCGATCGTACTGGATAGAGAGTTGCTCCCACAGCGCCTCAAACGCCGGAACCACTGAATCGCAGTGAGCTTGGGGCGATCGTCCCAAACTCTCGGCTGTCCGCTGAATTTTCTGCCCGTGTTCGTCCGTCCCCGTAACCAGCAAAACAGATTTGCCCCGCAGCCGCTCAAATCGGGCTAGGGCATCCGCAGCCATAGTCGTATAAGCGCTGCCAACGTGAGGTAAATCGTTTACATAATACAGAGGCGTTGTGATCGCAAAGGTATTCTTAGTTTTATCAGTCGATTTCATTGAATGCTAAAAGAAAATTCCCTAAATTTCGTTTCGATCTTAACTCAGCGGTTAAATTTTTTATGGAGTGGCAATCAAGCCAAATTCACTGCAAGTTATTTGCAATTGTCTAACCCGGGCTATTCCCAAAAGAAATATTGCTTTCCTATCCACACTAATCTTTTTTAGTTGTTTTTGACGAACTCTCTAAAATGTCTTAATATTTTGACCTTCTGCTGCCTTGGGAATCGACGCTCCTGGGGTACGCGGCTCATCTATTCATTGGTCGTAGCCGCTATCCCTAGAGCGGGTTTAGCAGCTCACCCGGTTGGCAACAAAACTCGTCAGTTGGGCTGCTAAACCCGCCGTTCGACTAACGCTCCGCGATTACTTTCTGTGAATGCCCGATCGCTCACCATCGCCATCTCTTTCTCGCGATCGCTGGAAAGTCGATCGCCCGCCACTCCTGCCACTTTCCGAGCCGCTCATGGACACAGAAACCGGGTTGTTTACGAAACTCTCTTGTCAACCGCGAAGCTTTAGTTTCTTGCCCCAAAAAGAGTATCAAACCCATATTCCGCACCCTCAACTGTCACTATCGGTTTTTACTTATTTTGATTTAGCAATAAAACTTTAAATCATACTATAATACCGTAGATTAACGGATAAAAAGCTTTTTAAAAGCATAATTTGTTACTTAGAAGATATAGTTTTCTGCGTAATTATGCTGTATGACACCCCAGGGTGTGGAATGTGGGATAAAAGCCTAGTTTTTTTGTCACCAAACCCGGTTTTTAAAGGTTGCGAGTACATCCACAGACAATAAAACCCCAAGCCAGTTAAGCTTGGGGCTATCAAATTAGGGTGCATCTAACAACGGATTATCCGATCGCCCTCGATCGCCATCAGGAAAACTCACTCGATTTCCGCCAATAGCTTCTGACAAATAATCCGCCGCAGCTTCCACCACCGCGATCGCATTTTCGTAAACCATCCGCGTCGGCCCCAAAACCCCAACACTACCCACCGGCACCGATCCCCGGCGGTAAGTCGAAGAAATCAGAGTACAACCGCGAATTGGTTCCAAGGAATTTTCCGAACCAATACGCACCGTTACCCGCTTGCCGGGGGTGTCTAACTCAGGCGATTCAAAAATCAAAGGCCAAAGCAGTTCCTGCTCTTGTTCGAGCAATTGCACCAGGGTTTGAACTTGCTGCAACTGCGAAAACTCAGGCAAGCGCAGCGCTTCTGCTAAACCGCCGATCAGAATCCGCGTGTAGGTTGGATTGCTTTGGCGGCTGCTCAAAGCAGTCAGCATGGTTCCCATCCACTCAGCGTACAGCTCAAAGTCCCGGTCTAACTCGCTCCAGTCTACAGCCGAGATTTCCGAGAGCGATCGTCCCCGCAACTTGCTGTTCAAAAAATTCGACAAAATCTGCAACTGGCGATCGACGATTTCGACATCAGGCGTGTTACCTTCTGCGTCCCTCGGCAACTGCACCAACACCGACTGAGTTTCGTAGGCATCCGTCACCACGATCAGCATCACCTTTCCCGGCTCTAGCTGCACCAGTTGCAAGTGACGCAAGCAAGCCATATTGGTTTGCGGTATGGTGATCATGGCAATGTAACCGCTGATTGTTGCCAGGATTTGAGCAGCGCCACGGAGTGCCGCGTCCATGCGACCGTCCGACCAATTGAGTTGGTCTAGTACCTGTTCCACCTTGCGGGCCAGCGTATCAGACGGCTGAATCAACTGATCTACATAAATTCGGTAGCCGGAGTCAGAGGGGACTCGTCCTGCCGAAGTGTGGGGCTGATAAAGCAGTCCAGCTTTTTCAAGAGTCCCCATCGCATTGCGAATTGTAGCTGGGCTGACGCTGAGGTTGAATTCGTCAGCCAAAGCTTTTGAGCCAACGGGTTCCGCTGTAGCTATGTAGTGGCGAACCGTTGCCCAAAGGATGTATTGTTGCCGATCGGTGAGGTTAACGCGCACAGATATTTAATCAGAATTAGAATTTAGAGTTGAAAGCCACTATTTAATCAAAACGTCTGTCCCAAGAGGGCGATCGGGCAGACTTATCTATTTAACATAACAGATTTTAGATTAAGGAAGAAGTCAGTTGTTATTGGTTATTGGTTATTGGTTATTGGTTATTGGTTATTTGTTATTTGTTATTTGTTATTGGTTATTTGTAAGTTTTAATGCCCCATGCCCGATGCCCCATGCCCCATGCCCGATGCCCCATGCCCGATGCCCCATGCCCCACGCCCCATGCCCCATGACCCATGCCCCATGACCCATGCCCCATGCCCCATGCCCCATGCCCCATGCCCCATGCCCCATGCCCTCTAATCATCAGAAAATTGGGTAGAAACCTCGTCCTTTTAGGACGGCTTTATATTACAATATAATTGGTCAACGACCCACCC
>NZ_JAUBTU010000058.1:0-46316 GCF_036705085.1 Microcoleus sp. B6-A1 | reverse complement strand
AATGACTAGATAAATAAGCCCGGTCAATATGTAACTCGGCTAGGTGAATATTTTGAAATTTTAAGTCACGTTCTAGGTCAACTGTAGCAGCGGATTCTGGAGTATTGGCGCGTGTCAACGCCACGGCACAAACTACACCACTCTCTAAATCTTTGAGGACGTGACGTTTATATCCATCTATTTTTTTAGAGCGGCTTTTACGCCCATGCCGCATATCGGGGTCTTCAATAGAAATGCGACGATCTTTGGCCACCCCTTTAGCAAGATTAGGAAATCCTTGAGAGTCTAAAGTCACATTTTGGGATTCAATGACTCGGGCAACATCCAGAGTCTCTTGAGCCACTTCAAACTCATCACGAGCGGGCTGGCTTTGCATCCATTCTTCTACGGAATTTAAGCTATTTAGGATGACTAAGAGTGCATTTTGACGCTCTACTGGATTATCCCAGTTTAAATCTAAGGCCGTTTTTAAGCTGGAACTATTCAGGATGGGTGCACCTGCTTCCAGGGCAATTTCTGCTGGCTCCCGCCCCTGCACAACAGCTATCACACTCACCGCCTTACGCTCATCATGACCCAATAGATTATATGTATCTTCGACTTTCCCAGCTCCCCATAAAGGTGAAGAATCTAAAGCCGCTTTCAGTTGAGATGAGCCAAACCCACCTTTTTGCTTGGCAATTTCTACGGTGCGGTCAATTAAACGTTGGTCTAGTTCTTTTTTAATTAAGCGATTTCTGAATCGAACCAAAGTGGCTTTGCTAAAAGGGGAAGTTTCACAATTGAGACAATCGAGAACTAACTGCCAACGTCGATCCATGAGCATTTCTTCAATGACTTCATCATCAGAAATGCCTAAGTAGGCTTGCAGAATAATTGCCAAGGCAATTTGTGCAGGAGGAACTGGACCCTGACCCACTGTGCTGTCTTTAAAAATTGTAGCAAGTTCTTCTTGAAACTCATCATTAAATATGAATGAACGATTCAATCGAAGAAACGTGAATAACTTGGCTCGTTTAATGCGTTTGACGATCGACGCTTCAGCGTCTGAGAGTTCAACTGGAGGATGCCATAAGGGAGGACGCATAAGGTTTCTTTCTTTTTCCCGATCGAGGAGAATTTAACAGGCTTCTCAATTCACATATCATTTTCAGTCTTTTTTGTCAAGTCATAATACTGAACCGACGCCCTAGACGGTATTCCAATTCCAAGGTGACTTGCCCGCCGTTGGGGGAATATTTGATGGCGTTGACGATTAAGTTAGAAATAATGCCGTGCAGCAATTGTTGATCTAATATTGCACTGGTAACATCTGAGGGGATTAATGTTAGTTTGTGCTTGGCTTCATTTCCTAACTGCAATTGAGCGAGCAAGTCTTGACAAAATTCGACTAAATTTATCGGTAATGGATTGCATTTGAGTTGACCTGCTTCGGCTCTGCCCATGAATAGCATATCATCGATTAGCTGGTTCATCTTTTGGGTAGCTGAGTGCACCAATCGCAGGGTTCTAACTTGGGATTCGTCACTGCTGCGAGTTCGATCGAGCTCTAGGAGTTCCGCAGAGATTAAAATCGCGTTGAGGGGATTCCGCAATTCGTGAGCTGCCATTGAAATATACTGGTTTTGGCGGTGCGATTTTTCTTCCACCGACTCTCTGACTGCTTCGGCGGCTTTGAGAGATTCTCGCATCTTGGTTTCGATTTTGTGTCTGTGCATGGCAATCTCGATCGCCACCCGCAAATCATTTTGTTGAAATGGTTTGATAATATAACCGAATGGGTCTGTAATTTTCGCTCTTTGCAGCGTTTTATCGTCCGCATAAGCTGTTAAAAATACTGTCGGCACATTCCTCTTAGTTCGGATTTTTTCGGCCGCTGTTACCCCGTCCATGTCACCTTTAAGCACGATATCCATCAACACTAAATCGGGGGGGCTTTCTATCGCTTTTTGAATTGCTTCTTCTCCTGAAGAAACTGTAGCTGTTACTGAATATCCCAGTTTTTTTAATCGACCTGCTATGTCTTGGGCTACAATAACTTCGTCTTCTACAACCAAAATTTGTATAGGGTTCATTTTTTTTAAAGGCGTCGCCGATAATTTAACTCTTTAAAAATTAGAGTGTAGCAGGTTCCACACTGACTGTCAATGGCAATACTCGCCTCTAATTGGTAAGCCAACATTTTCACTAAGCGCAATCCTAATGTTTCAGTATTTTCCACGTCAAAATCCGCCGGAAATCCGCGACCGTTATCTTGAATAGTTAAATGAAATTGGTGGTCATCTATTTCATGAAAACTAATAGATATTTCACCATCTAACTTCGAGATAAAGGCATATTTTAAAGAGTTAGAAACCAGCTCGTTAATAATTAAACCGCAAGGAATGGCTGTTTCTATATTTAAATAAATTGGGTCAAGGTTGAGATTGAATTGGATGGCAGTGTTGCCGCAACCAAAAGATTGATACAAATTAGCAACTAAGTTTTCGACGTAGGGGGGAAGGGCGATGCGATCGAGATGTTCGGATTGATACAGTTGCTCGTGAATCAGAGCCATTGAATGGATACGGGTCTGGCTTTCTTCAAATAAAGCTAGCGTCGGTTCGTCTTCAATATATTGAGCTTGAAGTTGCAGCAAGCTGGAAATTACCTGCATATTATTTTTGACTCGGTGGTGAATCTCTTTGATCAATACTTCTTTTTCGCGGAGTGCTGCTTGGATGCGGGCATCGGTAAATTTGCGATCGCTGATATCTTCGCAAATACCGGCGATGCGGTAAATTTTGCCCGATTCGTCGTAAATGGGAAAAGCTCGATCGCACACCCAGCGAACTGTGCCGTCTGGCAGAAAAATCCGATATTCGGTATTGGTGGACTCGCCCTGCAACACTTGCCCCATTGCCTCTTCCAACAGGTGTTTATCTTCTGGATGCACCCACTTCATCATTTTTAAGGGATCAGCATACAATTCTTCGCGACTGCGCCCCCAGATTTGTTCGTAAGCGGGACTCAGATACAATAAATCTGTGAATTCCGCAGACATTAGCCAGACGGAATCTTGGATATTTTCTGCTAGCTGGCGGAAGCGTTCTTCACTTTCGCGGATGGTTTTTTCTGCCTGTTTTCGTGCGGTAATATCTACTGCAATGCCCACGATGCGGTAAACTTTACCAGATTGATTTCTAATCGGAAAAGCCCGATCGCGAATCCAGCGAATTTTGCCGTCCGGTCTGACAATTCGATATTCTATCTCGTCTTCATACTCACTTTGTCTAGTTAAATTAGCCATAACGCGCTCGCGATCTTCTGGATAGAGGGAATCTGCAAAAAAGCGCCTGTTAGCATACAAATTAGCGCAGCTTCTGCCCCAAATCTTTTCGTAAGCCGGACTGATATAAATAATTTTCTGGGGTTCAACGTTTACCATCCAAAACACGCTTTCAATGTTTTCTGCTAGCTGTCGGAACCTTTCTTCGCTTTCTTTCAGCGCTGCTTCGGTTGCTTTGCGATCGCTAATATCTTCTGTCACTACTACATTGTAAACTGCCCCGCTCAGCGGTTCTTTGATTAGCGATACTGTAATATTTACCCAAACTACATTGCCGTCTTTGTGCAGCAAGCGTTTTTCCATTTTAAAACTGTCAATTTCCCCGGCAAATAATTGCTTGTTTTGTTCTAAATCTACATCTATATCTTCTGGGTAAGTAACGTCCATCCAAGTTCGCGACAGCAGTTCGCTCGCAGTATATCCCACTATCTCGCAGAATTTTTGATTGACTCGCAAATAGCGGCCTGTTGCTTCAGGGTGGGTAATTCCGACTGCCGCTTGTTCGACGGTTGCCCGAAAGCGTTCTTCGCTATCTCTGAGGGTTGCTTCTGCTTTTTTGCGATCGCTAATATCGCGCTGTACGCCAAAATAGCCCACAATTCTGCCGTGGGAATCGTAAATGCAAATATAGTCGCCTTCTATCCAAACTGGAACTCCGTCAAACGTGCGATTCTCATTTTCGATGTGGATTCTGCCAGCATCAAAAAATTGCTTGATTATCTCTCTGCAGCCAGCAAAGTTGTCGGAGAATAAACAGTCAAGCGTGCGGCCAATAAACTGTTCCCTAATACCCCCGTATTGAGCTATCAAAGCATCATTTGCCTTCGTTACCCGCCCGTGAGTAAATACGTAATCCAAAACTTTTTCTTTGTCAACTGTATCGTCCCAGTGCACTGGTTCGTCCAGCATCATAAAGAAAAAGCCATCTAAAGATTGAGAAAAAAACAATTCTAGCTGTTCCTGGCTTTCCCGCAGAGCTTTTTCGGCGCGCCAGCGAGAGAGGATTTCTTCCTGCAATTGATCGTTGGCTGTTTTCAACTCTTCAGTGCGCTTTTTATATTTAATTTCGAGCTGATTTGTGATTTCTTCCAGCGCTATTTCTGCCTGTTTCTTTTCGGTAATATCTTGAGTAACTACTATTCCTGCAAAAATTTCTTCCCGGTCGTTTTTGACTGGAAAAATTGTTGTTGAATAAACGCGATCGCGGTATTTATATTCAAAAGTATTCTCTTCTCCTGCCAAAGCCGCGCGATATTTAGCCTCAAAAAGTGACCAATCTTCAGGTGGCGATACTTCCCACAATGTTTTGCCTTCCAACTGTTCTTTGGACAAACCAACTGCTGCCAAACCTTGGCCGTCAACCAGAGTATAGCGCAAATCGCGATCGAACAAAAACACCGAGCCATTCGGATAATGTTTGATGAGAGTTCGGTACATTTCCTGGCTTTTTTCCAGAGATGCGATTAACCGAATGCGATCGTCCTCACTGATATCAAATTCAGTTACGGAAGCCGAAGAGTCGGCATTCTCGACTGCTTTGAGTTGTGCTTCTAATTTCTGGCACAATTCTCTCTGCTGCTGCAAATCCTCTTCTAGTTGCCGAATTTTTGCTTTTTGCTCTGCTACTAATGCTTCGCAGGTTTCCATAGGTCGATCGATCTTGGTAGGATCAATACACATAAGCGCTCTTTGTTTGGCAGTTGCGGACTTGAGCTTTTTCAAGCCAATACTAACAAAGCTCAAGCCTTCAGTGCCAACTTATATCATGGACGGTTGCATCGGAATAATATATCTGGATGATATAGCCCGCTCAGAATTCCGATGCTACTGGATTTGATATTATATGCTTTCCGGTTGCATCGGTATTGTTCAAACAGTCAACAGTCAACAGTCAACAGTCAACAGTCAACAGTCAACAATTATTTAGGAACTCCCGCCGTCAAGACTTCATGACTTTCCAACGTCACCAAAACATCATCTTCAATTCTCACGCCAATACCGCGCCATTTTTCAGGAACCTCCGGCTGTCCTTCAACGGGTTTAATATAAGGAGAAATATAAATCCCCGGTTCCACCGTCAGCACTTGTCCTGCCTGCAAAACTTGCGAATTTTCCCCGTACTGATAAACGCCGACATCGTGCACATCCAATCCCAGCCAATGACCAGTGCGGTGCATATAAAATGGCTTGTATTTCTCTTCTTTAATTATCTCTTCAATGTCCCCCACCAAAAGTTTTAAATCTATTAAACCTTCCACCAAAACGCGCACCGCTGTTTCGTGAATTTTGCTGTAAGGATTTCCGGGATATACTTGACTAATTGCCTGCAATTGTGCTTGCAAAACTAAGTCATAAATTATTTGTTGTTCGGCTGTAAATTTGCCACTAACAGGAAAGGTGCGAGTAATATCGGCGTTGTAGTACCCGCAAGCACAACCAGCATCTATTAGCAACAAATCGTTTTCCTGCATTTGGCGGTTGTTTTCGATGTAGTGGAGGACGCAGGAATTGTAACCGGATGCAACAATTGAAGGGTAAGCCGGAGTGCAGCCATTTAAGCCAAAAGTATGTTCTATTTCAGCTTGAATTTCATATTCGTATCTGCCCGGTTTGGCGAATTCTTGGGCGCGGTTGTGCGCTGCAACTGAGATATTAGCGGCTTTTCGCATTAATGCTAATTCTGTTTCGCTTTTCACCAGCCGCATCGGGTGTAAAATGATGTTGGAATCTTCGATTGCTGTCGGGCCTGTGCCGCGTTTTGGGTAGGTTGCCATCAAGCGCTGCCAGTGATTGAGGACTGTTTGGTCGAAAGTACGATCGCGCCCGAAGTGATAGTATATGCGATCGGCTTTTTCTAAATATTTCGGCAATTTTTCCGCAAGTTCATTAATCGGGAAAGCTTCATCCGCGCCGTACAATTCTTTAGCCCCTTCAACTCCGGCGCGATAACCGTGCCAAGTTTCTTTTTCCAAGTCTTTGGGCTGCACAAACAGAACAAATTTGTGTTCTTCATGGTGTGGCGCGAGCACTGCTACCGCCGCAGCTTCGTTGAAACCGGTTAAGTAGAAAAAATCGCTATCTTGTCGGTAGGCATATTCTACATCGTTGTGCATGACGGCAGTGGGCGCGCTGCGAAATATCGCCGTCCCGCTGCCAATTTTTGCCATTAACTGTTCGCGTCTTTGCCGATATTCGGTGGGGTTTGTCATCCGATTTTAGATTTTAGATTTTAGATTTTAGATTGTAGATTGAGTGTAATATTAACACTCGGCGGTTTCAAGCGCTGTCAAACTTGCACCCGCAAGCCCAGCGTTGAAGATATAGGTGATCTGTTTTTTTTCTGGGTCTACAGCAGTTCTCAATCTTGGTGAGGTATGCCCTATGCCCTATGCCCTATGCCCGCTTATCAAGCGTACACCTCATATTATTGAGAAAGGCTATACTTATTTATTCTCTTGTTCTGCGATCGCCAATTGACAAGTATAGTCAACCAGCCGAGACAAAGATGAGTGGCCATCGACTAAAGTCCATTTCGGAGAGAAATTCGACCAATTTTCGCCATCTTGGCTAACTCTGACAGTTCTCAACTGTCGTTGCTGGCAGTCAACTTCCATTTGCGCCAACAATTTATCGTTACTAAACTGTTGAGTTACTAAAATAGTTCTGACTGGATAAGAGGGAGCACCGGGAATATCGGATTTGCTTAATTCAACGCTGCTGGAGTCGATGCAAATATCTACAAAACATCTTGATTTTTCGGCGCGGGCGCTCAAAGTATTGACACCAACAAAAATAAAAGCTGCTATTAAAAAAAATGGCGAATTCTTAGTATGTAGGGCAAATGTAGTATTCATCTGCGTTAATTGGCGTTTAGGGGCGGTTTAATATTATTGACAGTTTAATAAAAAAGTAGGGACGTGGCAATAGTTTTGCGTCCCTACTTTTTAAAGACACGGCAATGCCGTGTCCCTAATGTTTAAACAAGTCTTAAAGCTGAGGAACGTATTGTTCTTTTTCAGGAACAAAAGTGTATTCAGAGACAATTAGGCGCAACTCTTCGCCGTCGATGGTTTCTTTTTCAATCAACAAATCGACTAAGCGATCGATCACGGTGCGATTTTCGCGAATAATTCGGCGGGCGTCGTCGTAGCAGTGATCGACAATTGCTCGAACTTGTCCGTCAATCCGAGAGGCAATTTCTTCGGAATATTCCGATCGCGCGGTGTAGTCGCGGCCGAGGAAAATTTCGCTTTGCTGAGCTTCCAGGGCGATCGGGCCCAAGGTAGACATCCCGTAGCGAGTCACCATTTGGCGTGCCATACCACTTACTTGCTGTAAGTCGTTGCCGGCACCGGTGGTTACTTCGGCATCGCCGAAAACTACTTCTTCGGCTGCGCGGCCACCCAAGGCACCGCTAATCCGGGCTAAAATTTGCGATCGAGAAATCAAACCTTGGTCTTCGCTGGGCATGAACCAAGTCAAGCCCCGGGCCTGTCCGCGAGGAACTAAGGTAACTTTTTGAACTGGATCGTGGGCTTGAATGATTGTACCGACGATCGCGTGGCCGATTTCGTGGTAAGCAATCAAGCGCTTGCTCTTGCTGTCCACCAAAGGAGTGCCTTCCATACCTGCTACCACGCGATCGACTGCATCGTCAACTTCGAGCATCGTAATCGCTTCTTTGCGGCGGCGGGCGGTTAAAATAGCAGCTTCGTTGAGCAAGTTAGCCAAATCAGCGCCGGTAAAACCAGGAGTGCGGCGGGCGATGGCGTCCAGAGAAATCTCTGGAGACAGCTTCTTGTTGCGCGCGTGAACTTCCAAAATTTCCAACCGGCCTTTGATATCCGGCGTATCTACGCTCACTTGGCGGTCAAAACGTCCCGGACGCAGCAGCGCTGAGTCGAGTACGTCGGGGCGGTTCGTAGCAGCAATGATGATAATGCCAGTATTGCCCTCAAAACCGTCCATTTCGGTCAGCAACTGGTTCAGGGTTTGTTCCCGTTCGTCGTTACCGCCGCCGATACCGGCGCCGCGCTGGCGGCCCACTGCATCGATTTCATCGATAAAGATGATGCAAGGAGCATTTTCTTTAGCTTTCTTGAACAAGTCCCGAACGCGGGAAGCGCCGACACCGACGAACATTTCCACAAATTCCGAACCGGAGATGCTGAAGAAAGGCACGCCGGCTTCGCCTGCGATCGCTTTTGCCAGCAAGGTTTTACCGGTTCCGGGAGGGCCCACTAGCAGCACGCCCTTGGGAATCTTCGCCCCGACTGCGGTGAAGCGTTCGGGTTTTTTGAGGAATGTCACTACTTCTTGTAGTTCTTCTTTTGCTTCCTCAACGCCTGCTACGTCGTCGAACAGTACGCCTGTTTTAGCTTCCATTTGAAAGCGAGCTTTGGATTTGCCAAAGTTCATGGCTTGGCCAGGGCCCCCTGGCACGTTGCCACCGCGGCGGAAGAGGAAAAACAGCCCTCCTACTAACAACAGGGGAAATACTAGATTGCCTAAAAGTCCCCAGACAGCACCGTCGTTGCGTAGTGGGTGAGTGTCGAAGCTGATTTTGGAGTCTCTGAGCCTAGAAACCAGTTCCGGGGCATTTGAGGGCAAGTCTACCCGCCACCGCTGCTCGTGATTGTCCAGTTCGGGATCGACTGCTAGGACAATAGCCGTCCGGCCTCCGTCGTAAAGGTCAACGCTGGTCACTCGACCGGCGTTTAAGTAATCTAAGAATCGACCGTAGCTCAGGCGGGTGCTGGCGGTGTTCTTGCTCATTTCTGCCGGGGATGGCGCAAAGGCCCCCTGCCACAAGAAAAAGCCGATGACTAAGGCGGGTAAAGTCCAAAGTAGTATAGTTCGCCAAGAAATTTTCATAAATGCGGATGCCTTGAATTGGGGACAGATCGGGTAAGATCGCGGTGTCGGAGAAGTGCGACAAAAGTTTACACTCAGAATCTTAACTAAATTTAACTTAACAATGCACTCTCAGGCAACAGAGCTTCGAGGACGATCGCTCCAGAAAAAGTTAGGTTAGTTACGGTAAGGGCGATCGTCCCGAATATAATGTTTGGTGCTGATTTCGATACCGATCTAGGTAGAGTTAGAAGAATCGCCGCAAAACCCACTGTCTTTAAGCGTGGCAGTGTCAAGGGATAAGGCATGATAATGGTGAGGCTCAGTGAGGTAACACATTTCAATGACAACTAGACAGCTTGTTCCTAATTCGGCTATGCTGACCCAGCAGACTAAAGTCGCTTCTAACAAATCGATTATTAGTGCTGATTTGGGTCGGACGGCAACTAAAGCTTGCGTGAGTCGCAACCCGAGTAGCGTTGTTTTCATCCCTGCCAACGTGGCTACTATGCCCGTAGAAAAGGTGCGGGGCGGCAGCTTTGAGTCCAAAGCAACAGACCCTCTGTTGGATATGTGGCTGGAGTACCAGGGCAAGGGCTACGCTATAGGTCAATTGGCAGCAGATTTTGGCGCTAATCTCGGTGGCGCCGACCAATCGAAAGTAGTAGATGCTTTGGTTAAGGTCTTTTCCTGTGCTGGATATTTCCAGATGAAAGGCGAAATAGCAGTTGTGCTGGGTTTGCCGTTTTATTCGCAGGATCAGTTTGAGAAGGAAAAGGAAGAGATTATCAGCCAACTGCGCTCTCCCCACGTTGTGGTGTACCGGGGCGAGCGGGTGGATATTAACATCAGTCACGTTTGGGTGATGCCGGAAGGGTTCGGCAGCCTGATTTGGTGCGAGGCTCAAGATAACAAGGAGTTTACGCCGGAGTTGCCGGAACTGTCGGTGGCTGTTGTAGATATCGGACACCAAACTACGGATTTGTTAATGGTCGATCGTTTCCGGTTTGCCCGGGCGGCTTCAAAGAGCGATTCCTTCGCAATGAACAAGTTCTACGAACAAGTTGCCTCAAAGATTCCGGGGGCAGACCCTCAATCTCTGTCTTTACTGGAAGCGGTGAATAAACCCGAAGGCCAGCGTTTTTACCGTCCCAGAGGAGCGACTAAGCCGACTAATTTAGATCCGATTATTAAGGATTTGCGGGAGGCTTTCGCTAACGAACTGTCCGAACGTTTGGTGCAGTGGTTGCCCGAACGTGTGACGGATGTGGTTCTGACTGGCGGTGGCGGCGAGTTTTTCTGGGAGGTGTTGCAACCTTTGCTTAAAGACGCCAATCTTAAGGCTCACTTGGCTCAGCCTTCCCGGAAAGCTAATGCTTTGGGACAGTTTATTTATGCTGAGGCTCAGCTAGCCACGATAAAGTAACGCATTAAGGCTTGAACCCTATGGCACTGTGGGCAAAAAATAAGGCGAATTTCTCGGTGGCGTTTACGGAAGATGCTGCGGATCAAACTTTGCTGGCCGCTATTGAAAAAGAGTTGGCTTTCACGAAGTATCAGACTTTCAGCAATCTCTGCAAGCAAGCTTTGTGGCAGTTTTTGTCTGTATCTGAGTCTGCTAGCTCTACACAGAGCTTTCAACGGTTGGAACAGCGTATTGCTGAACTTGTGGTAAAATTTGCTGAGTTTGAGCACAATGTTTCGGCAGAGGAATTAAGCCGTTTGGAGGGACTGGAACATCAACTGAGTCAACTCAGCGCGCAGTTGGATCAGTTGCAGGGGAGTGTTAACAGTAAGTTTGCTCAAGTTTCTTTTGCCCAAGTTTCAAAAGTAGTAGAGCCTGGCCCGATTGAGTCTGAGTCTGTGGCGGATGATAATGTAGTGCCTGATGCTGAAGTTGCTCCTCCTCGGAATTCCGATCCTTTGTTGGAGCGTTTAAGTTCTTTGTTACCCCAAGATTTCTAAAATGAGGTAGACCAAGGCTATAAAGCCTTGAGATGTAATGTTAGTGGCCCGCTGTTAGCAGCCGGTACTGAATACAGAAACAAAGCGATCGCTCTTTTGAAAAAAAAGGGCGATCGTTTTGTTATTTGTCAGTTGTCAGTTGACTGTTGACTGTTGTCTGTTTTCTGTTTTCTGTGGTTACCAATTACCAATTACCAATTCCCATTATTTGATTAAGCCTAATTTTTGTAAGCGCGAACGAATGGCACTAGGCTGTCGCTGAAATCTCTGAGCTAATTCGTCAATTTGTTGACCGCTAGCATATTCTTTCTTCAAATTTTCGTCTTCATCCTGACTCCACTTAACATAAGCTCTGGGATATTTCTGGCGAATTTTCTCATTCTGGGTTTTAGGTCGATAACCATTCTTTTGCTCGGCATTCAAACCAGAACCAAGCTGTGGGTTAATTTCCCCACCGCGACTAGCTAGCGCCTCTTGCACGCGGTTGGGAATCGCAGCAATTTCTTCTGAGATCTCAGCCAAAGCATTGTCTACTTTTTGCTGAAGTTCAGTTAGCTGGCGCTGCTGCAAATTGCCCCACTGTGGCAGTTCGTTGATAAACTGCTGCAAGTCCAGAATTATTGTTGTCAAAGTTTCGATTTGTTGCAACTCCGGTCGCTGTTTGAATTGGCGGCTGGTGAGTTCGATCTCGCTTTGAATCATTTTAATAGTTTTTTCTAAAATTATTAGTCGCTGGCGCAGGTTCTCAATTGCTGAAATTAGAGAGTGTACGTTTTCTCCAGGCCCAACATTGAGATTTTCGCGAGATGTTTGAGAAAGAGCTTCGTCTAAAGCATTTACAGCAAGTTGCAATTGCTCGATCGCGCGATCGGTAGTAGCTGCTTGTTGATTTACGCGATCGAACGTTGCCGCCGTACTTGCTTTAACTTGCCCGTGCAACTTCTGCCGGTTCACAAAATTCAACACCAATGAAATCACTACAGGCACTTGAGCATAAACGCTCTGTTCCCAAACCAAACTAGCAGCCAATCCCACAGCAGAGGCAGCAAGAAAAACCACTTCAGCAGTTTCTAACCAATTGCTCGACTTGGGATTTTGGATTTTGGTGGGTGAATTGGATGATGACATAGGCTAATACCATTTTAGATTTTAGATTTTAGATTTTAGATTTGGAATGACTGATGAAGCTCGGAGTTGGGAGCAAGGGCCGATACTGGCATTCTTTTTTTCAACTGGTGCCAGTATGCGGATAAAAATAAAGTAAGCGCGAGTGCAGATATCCGGTATGGAATCGGACGGCGACCCCGAATTTAGCAGTGGTGAAAAACAAATTAAGTTTTTTATTCACAGCCATGTAATTAAATATATTAAAGCTGCAAAATTAGTCGAGCTAAAGTGAAATAAATCAAGACCCCAAGGACATCAACTGCGGTGGTAATAAAGGGAGCAGACATTAAAGCGGGGTCTAAACCCAAAGAACGAAATAGAAACGGCAGAGCTGAACCGGCAATAGAAGCTAAAATTGCGATCGCAAACAAACTCACTCCCACCGCGAGTGCCACTGCTAAACTCCCTTGCAAAGTATAAGCCCAGCCCGTCGCTACAGTCCCCAATATAGCTCCTAGCAGCGCTCCCGCCATCCCCTCGCGAACAATTACTTGAAACGGCCCCATTGCTGTAATTTCATCAGTGTTCAAACCGCGAATTACAACTGTTGAGGACTGAGCTCCGACATTGCCTCCAGTGCCAGTCAGCAGGGGAATAAAAGCTGCTAAGGCGACTACTTGGTTCAAAATATCTTCTTGAGCTCTAATAATTGCACCGGTGACAGTATTAGTTAAAAGCAGAACAAACAGCCACACGACCCTTTTCCGGGCAACAGTGATTAAATCGGTCTGAAAATAATTGTCGCCGCCGGACTGGACGCCGCCCAAGGTATAAATATCTTTGGCTGCTTCTTGTTCTAAAATGTCGATCGCATCGTCAACTGTAATGATGCCGACCAAACGCTGTTCGCGGTCTACAACGGGCACAGCTAAAAAATCGTAACGCTGGATCAGCCTAGCTACTTCTTCTTGATCCGTTCCTGTTTGAACAGAAACTACGTCGCGGGTCATAATTTCGCCGACGGTTTTGTCGAGGGGCGAAGTGACTAAATCCCGCAGGGATAAAATACCTGTCAAGCTGCGTCCGGCGTCAGTGACGTAAAGAGAATAAATTGTTTCGGTAGTTTTAGCCAAAGAGCGAATTCGGTCTAAAGCTTGGGCGACGGTAAAGCTTTCTTTGAGAGAAATGTATTCCGGGGTCATAATCCGACCGGCGGTACTGGCTTCGTAACCCAAAAGTTGAGCCGTAGCTTCCCGTTCCGTTGGGCTCAATTCACCCAACAGGCGACGGACTAATATTGCCGGCAGTTCGTCAAACAGTTTAGCTCGATCGTCCGGTGACATTTTGTCTACAATGTCAATGACTTCTTGGCGTTTGAATTTTTCGCAGAGGGACTGCTGAACGCTGGAGTCGAGATATTCGTAGACTGCGATTGCTTCGTCTTTGGAAAGCAAGCGGAAAGCTATTACTTGCATGGTTTCTGGCAGGCCTTCGATAGCTTCAGCTATGTCTGCTTCCTGCACCGGGTGCAAAATCGCTTTTGCTCCTTTAAAGTCTCCTTCTTCCAACAGGGCCCTTAACTGCGATCGAACTAATTCCCGCAGTTCTTTTCGCGCGTAGGTGGGTAGAGAAGACGATTGATAACTTTTTTCTGTCACTGATGACCCTCCTAAACCTGTGCTGCGCGCCTTCCTGAATCCAGTTTAGAGCGTATTGACGCCACTGGTTGCAGCGATCGGACTTGCCCTGACAAGATCCGCACCTTACCGCTATTCTTCTGGTGCGCGGCGAAAACCTTGCCCGATTTGGGTTCAAATAGCTGGTAAAAGTATAGTCATTTATTGCAATGACATGGGAGGCATCAGCCCCTCCCCCTTCGCTTTTACTTTGAGCGGATTGACCCGCCTCGGCTGAACTACGCAGCTCTCTATCCCATCGCTGAACGCATTTGGGATTGCTTTTCTGAGAATGTTGTAAGCACCGTTTACGTCAGAATTAATCAACTGATTACTCGATGTTTTGTACAAACCTCGCTTAATTCGTTTTCCGGTAAATACAGGTTCTGTTTCTATTTTTCCGTAAACAGGAATTGGGTCTAAGCCTAAGAAATTAGCTTTGGACGTGTAGGATTCCTCCTGCACGATCACCTTGATTCCAACCAAGAAAGCTTTGTATTCCAACATTTCAATTAATCGAGCGTGAGGAATACTGACAAAGTTTTGGTTAGTCTGCTTTCCAAGATTGATATCGGTTTTCCACTGGGCATTCTTGCCAATTACTAGCGTCCCTATTTGTTGCGCTGTCAAGATATCGACAATAGTGCGACTCGCATGATGCAAGTAATTGTCTACTTTCTGATTGCGACAGCGAGTTAGTCGCTGAATGCGTGATGAGGTTTTGCGACACCCTTTCAATTGGGATTGCAGTTTCGCTTTGCGCTTATTATAGAACTGGTTAATCGATTTTAACGGTCGCCCGTTAATCAACAGCGGAATAAATCCCGGTTGATTTGAAGTTAGCGCCACTAAATTATTCAGTCCTAAATCAATACCGGCTACGAATTTGTCGTCGCTGGCGCTGGACTCCGGCTCATCATAAATTACCTCAATCACATAGGAATCACATTTCGGAACCAACCTAACTTGACAAATCTGGTCAGGATCAACTTTAGTTCTAATTGAAAGTTCAGTACCGGAAAGTTTGATGATTCCGCTTTTCAACTGTTTGCTGCTAATCGCCTGAATCGTGTAGACGAGAAGGTTTCGCCCCTTAAGCTTATCTTTGTACTTTGGCAACTTTGGGTGACCCGTGAATCTAGAAGAGTCGGCTTTGTAAGCTTTGACGGCTTCAAAAAACGACTTCCAATTCCTATCTAGAACCATCAAGATTTGCTGACTAACTTTAGCAGGCAAAGCCTTATATGCTTCGTGAGACTTCATCAATCGGTTCATCTCGTTGTAATTGATATAGCCCCATCCGTAGATAAAGTTCTGACGAATGACGTAGTTAGCAGCATTGTACAGATTTTTGGATTTGAAAGCTAGTTGGTCAATAAGAGCGAAACGGTGTTCCGTTGATTTAATAATATGCCTCTCCGTTAGTTGCATCTGAGACTTCCGTGCTTTGAGTTGTACTTATTCATTAGTTGGCACTCATGGCTATATGATACCATTATTGTCTACAATTGCCTACAAACTCAATGAAGTTTTACAATACATTTATCTTGATCGGCGACACTCATCGGTAGGAAAGGAGAATTGCGCCCCAGCACTTTTTCCAACAAATTCGTCGAACTTTGATTGCGAATATAATTATTGACTGTTTCTTTCCATTCAGTGTCGCTTGCTGGCAGGATCATGCAGTAAGAAATGCAGGTTAAAGGCGGCTCCGGTATAACAGAATATTGGCTTTGAGTTAAACCCTGTGTCAGCGCTTCTCCTACTAACAGCATTCCGTCGCTAGCGAAGGCATCGATTGTTCCTGATACCGCATCTTTTACACCCGACTCTCTGCCCGTGATACCTTCATAAATTGCCTCTGAATAGTGTACAATTCTCAATAAACAGATTTGACATTACAAGGTGTGTAACAATGTGCGTATTGTGGGATAAAAATTCTCTGCGCTCCTAATATTATTACAAATTGTTTAAACTTGTATCTTTTTTTTAAGCATTTTGTCTTCTTTACCAAATCTTTATTTTTTTTGTATAGGGTCTTGTTATCGTTGCTTCAAGCGAGCTTACAGCACTTTGCAACAAGAGTGAAATACCCCTTAGTTAAAAAATAGGTATTTATGACACACTGCCCCTGCTGCTCGAATCAAATGCTCCGTCACGTTCGCGAGCATCAAATCTACTGGTTTTGCCGCCACTGTTGGCAAACAATACCTATTTACAATCTGAACAGATCTAGCTTATCGCCCTCTCTAAATTTAGTTAGACAGCTAGGGCTTAAAGAACAACATTCTTTATAGGTATAATTTAACACTTCTATTTAGGGCTGATCAAGTTTAGAGATTGTCCTAGCGTTAACGGGTTTTCACGCTCAAAACTTTGCTGTGTTGTATAATTAAATTGAAATTATCGCCCATTAAATTGAAGGCAGCTCTATTCAGAGAGCGCTTAATTTATGGCTATCACTCGACTCAACCTGATGATAACCTTATGCCAAAGACCACTTAAAAGATTGCTACCTCTTCTGCTTGGTGTGGTGGCTTCTCTTGCTGTTTTATTTACGTGGCAACAGCTAACCCTCAACGGACAAATTCACATTGAGCAGTTAATTCAGCAGGAAGCCAATGCGATTCATGCACAACTGACCGAAGAATTATCAATTCGGATGCTGACACTTCGGCAGATGGCGAATCGCTGGGAAGCCAATGGCGGTACACCAAAGGCTCTTTGGGAAGCCGATGCTGATGCTTATGTAAAGGATTTCTACGGTTATCAGGCGATCGCATTAGTCGATCCATCATTTAAAGTGCGATCGATTGTGCCACTGGCTGGGAATGAGGCAGCGCAAAACCTAGATCTTAATCAGGAACTGCGTCGCAAAATCACTTTGCAAGTGGCTCGTGATTTGCGTCAACCTATGTTAACTCGCAATGTTTCCCTCGCTCAAGGGGGTCAAGGATTTCTAGCAAGTTTTCCTTTATTTGTAGGGGAGCGGTTTGATGGGTTTATTGTCGGAGTTTTTAAGTTTAAAACTCTATTTGACAGTATTTTAAAAGTGCCTCCTGCGTACAAGGTGGCTATATATGATGGCACAAATTTGATCTACGGTCAAGAGTTTTTATCTCCTCATTCACGGCCTAAAACAGTTGTAATAAGAGCCTATAGTGCAGAGTGGCGAGTAGATATTTATCCCAACTTATATTTAGTAGGAAAAGAAGATTTTTATTTGCCAACAGTTGTGTTAATTGGTGGCTTAATTTTAGTGTGGCTGCTGATTTTGGTCGTGTATCTCGCACAAGTTAGTTATGGCAAAGTCGATAAATTCAAAAAAGCCAATCATCAGTTGCAATGGGAAATTCACCAGCGACAACAGGCAGAAATTGCGATCGCTCGACTAGCTGCGATCGTTGAATCTTCGGAAGATGCCATTATCAGCCAAGATTTAGAGGGTGTAGTTACAAGTTGGAATGTAGGAGCAGAAAAAATTTTTGGCTATACAGCGGCCGAAATAGTAGGGCAATCAGGGAGAAAACTGATTCCCGCAGACTATCGAGATGAGGAAAACGAAATTATCACCAAAATCCAGCGAGGAGAACGCATCGAACACTACGATACAAAAAGGCTGAGGAAAGATGGAACATTAATCGATGTCTCGATTAGTGTCTCCCCCATTAAAGACGAAACAGGGAATATAATTGGAGCCTCAAAGATTGCCCGGAATATTGCTGACCGCAAACAAGCAGAAGCAGCACTACGTCAAAGTGAAGAACGCTGGGAACTTTCTGTACGCGGGAATAATGACGGCATTTGGGATTGGAATGTTCAAACCAATGAGGTCTTCTTTTCTAGTCGCTGGAAGGAAATGCTGGGCTATGAAGACCATGAAATCAAAAACATTGTAGACGAATGGGTTAATCTGATACATCCCGATGATTTGGGATGGGTGATGCAAGCCGTTCAAGACCATTTTGCCAAGAAAACTCCTTTTTATATTACAGAACATCGCGTTCGCTGCAAAGATGGTTCCTACAAATGGATTTTGGATCGTGGTCAGGCACTTTGGGATGATGCCGGTAACGTAATTCGGATGGCTGGCTCTCACACCGACATTACGGAGCGCAAGCAAGCTGAAGTTGCTTTACTGGTAAGCGAAGCCAGATATAGGCAATTGATCGATAACTTAAATGCGGGTTTTGTGATTCATGGGACAGATACCTGCCTCCAATTATGTAATGAAACAGCCGCTGAATTACTAGGGTTTTCAATGGATCAAATGCTGGGAAAACCCGTGAGCGATCCGGCATTGCATTTGGTGCGGGAAGATGGCAGCGTGATGCCCCTAGAGGAATATCCCGTGAATCAGGTTTTATCCACGGGAACTTCCCTCAAAAATCATGTTTTAGGAATTAAAAAAGGAATTAATAGTTTTGTTTGGGTATTAGTTAATGCCTACCCGGAGTTAGATCAAAACGGTCAAATTAAACAAGTTATAGTTACGTTTATTGATATTAGCAAGCGCCAAAAAGTAGAGCTGGAAATCCAAAAAACTCGCAATTTCTTACAAGCACTGTTGGATAATTTACCGATTGCGGTTTTTGTCAAGGATGTACATCCTAAAAATTTTGGTTTCATTCAGTTTTGGAATAAAACTAGCGAAAATTTATTTGGGATTTCAGCCGAACAAATCATTGGCAAAAGTGGCTATGATTTTTTCCCCATAGAACAGGCAAAATTTTTCGAGCAAAAGGATAGAGAAGTCTTTCTCAAGGGCATTGCTGAGGATATTCCTGAAGAAATCATCGATAGTCATAGTCTGGGTAAACGTTGGCTCCATACGGTGAAGATTCCCATTTACGACGATCGCCATCAGCCCCAGTACCTACTTTGTTTGTCTGAAGATATCACCGATCGCAAACAAGCAGAAGCAGAGCTTAGAGAAATGAGTGAGGTGATGCAAAATGCAGTGTCCGGCATTTCCAAACTGGATGTACAAGGGCGTTACCTATATGCCAATAAAGCCTATTCTGACGTGACAGGCTATCAGCCAGAAGAAATGATCGGGATGTCCTGGGAAAAAACCGTACATCCCGATGAGTTGGAAAAACTGGTGGCAGCCTATTGGCTGATGGTGCAAGAGGGCAGAGTTGAAGTTGAAACCAGAGGCGTTCGTAAAGATGGTTCGGTTTTTTATAAGCAATTGGTGATGATTTCAACTTACGACGAACAGCACCAATTTATGGGGCATTACTGCTTCATGAAAGATATTAGCGATCGCAAAAAAGCCGAAGTTGCACTAGAAAAGGAACTCTTGCGGAGTAAAACCTTCTTCAACACTTCACTGGACGGTGTTGTTGTCATGGATTGCGTCGGAAAAGTTGTCGAAGCTAGTCCCAGTTTTGCTCAAATGCTGGGCTACACCCTAGAAGAAACCCTGAATCTGAGTCTGTTTAATTGGGATGCTGAATGGACGAGGGAAGAACTACAACTTATGCTCCAGAGAGAGGAGGTTATTCCGCTGTTTGAAACGCGACATCGCCGCAAGGATGGTTCTGTATATGACGTGGAAATTAGCTGGAACCGGGTGGAATTAGAAGGTGAGATGATGAACTTCTGTATCTGCCGGGATATTAGCGATCGCAAACGCAACGAAGCGGAACGCCAACAAGCAGAACAGGCACTCCGAGAGAGTGAAACTCGCTTCCAAGCCTTCATGAATCACAGCCCTGCCCCTGCCTGGATTACCGATAAAAATGGTGTAATGCTCTATGCCAGCCAGACTTATCTCAATACCTTCGAGTTACCCACTGACGATGTGATTGGAAAATCCATTTTTGAACTTTACCCCGCCGCCATCGCCCAACAATTTCTAGACAATATCCAAACGGTTGCTCAAACCTACGAGGTAATGGAAACGATTGAGATTGCCTCCCGTCAAGATGGAACCCTGGGTGAGTTTCTGGTTTACAAATTTCTCATCCCCGACTTATCTGGGCAAATGCTAGTAGGTGGTGTGGCGATCGATGTGACGCGACAGCATCAAGCTGAAACCGCTTTACAACTGAGTGAGGAACGCTTAATGCTGGCACTAGAAGCCTCTGGAGATGGACTATGGGATTGGGACATTAAAATTGGAGAAGTTTACATTAATTCCTACTACCAGGAGATGCTGGGTTACAAGCCTGGTGAGTTAATGATGAATGTGAACGTCTGGGAGCAAATGATTCACCCTGATGATAAATTATGGGTTTTTGAGTCTCTGAATAGTCACTTGCAAAATAGCTCAGTTAAGTATGCCTTTGACTATCGTGTGCGTTGCAAGTCAGGTGAGTGGAAGTGGATCGCTAACTACGGGAAAGTCGTTGCCTACGATGAAGATGGTAAGCCTTTACGGATGATTGGAACGCACAAAGACATCAGCGATCGCAAACAAAAAGAATTGGCACTGCAGCACGCAATGGAAGCCGCAGAAGCAGCGAACTTGGCAAAAAGTACCTTCCTAGCCAATATGAGCCACGAATTACGCACTCCCCTCAACGTGATTCTAGGATTTGCTCAGGTGATGGCCCATGACTCCTGCCTAACTCCGAACCAAAAAGAAGACCTGCAAACAATTCGTCGCAGTGGCGATCACCTCTTGAGTTTGATTAACGATGTGTTGGATCTCTCGAAAATTGAATCGGGACACTGCACAGTTGAACAAAGCGGATTAGACTTAATTGCGATGCTGCATTCCCTCCGAAATATGTTGGCGGAACGAGCAAGTTCTAAAGGACTTCACCTTTGTTTCGAGATTGCGCCAGAAGTTCCCCAATTTATGCTTGTCGATGCTCAAAAACTGCGCCAGGTTTTGCTCAATCTGCTGAGTAATGCCATCAAATTTACCGATCGGGGAAGCATTACTTTGCAAGTCAGCATTGAGGCGAACGGTACAGGGGCATTAACCACAACTCGGCCGATTCTCCAGTTTGTAATCGCTGACACAGGTGTAGGGATGGCATCGGTCGAACTCGATACCATCTTCGATGCGTTTGTGCAAGCCCAAGCTGGGAAGCGATCGACCGGCGGTACTGGGTTAGGTCTAACCATTAGCCGCAAATTGTTGGAACTCATGGGCGGAAAAATTGCTGTCAGCAGCACTCTGGGAGAGGGGAGTACCTTCACTTTTACCCTTCCCGTCAGCCCCATCAGTGGAGTAAATGTTACACCCGAAGAGAATAATCGCCTCGTGATTGGGCTGGCTCCCAGTCAACCGGAGCGTCGCATTTTGGTGGTTGACGATCAAGCAGAAAATCGCTTGCTAATGGTCAGATTACTGACACAATTAGGATTAGAGGTAAAAGAAGCTACCAACGGACAGCAAGCGGTGCAGATTTGGCAACAATGGCAACCCGACCTAACCTGGATGGACATTCGGATGCCCGTGTTAGATGGATACGAGGCTACCAAGCTAATTCGGGCAATGGAAGACGGACAGAACAGTATCATTATTGCACTTACGGCCCAGGCTTCCCAGAGCGATCGCGCCCTCGCCTTAGCTGCTGGCTGCAACGACTACATCAGCAAGCCCTTCCGGGAACAGACCCTATTTCTTAAGATGGCGGAATACCTAGGTTTAGAGTATGTATATGAGGAAGAGGAAACAGAAAAGGGGAAACGGGGAACAGATTGTTTTCCTTCTTACCTCTTTTCTGTTGCCTCTGGGGTTCCAGATTCCCTCGATCCAACGCTTCTGGCGACATTACCAAAAGAATGGGTGGTTGAGTTGGAAGATGCTGCTTTATGTGGGGATGATGTTGGGATCATTGAACTAGTAGCTGAACTTTCCTCAGAACTCGCTCAATTGGGTACTTATCTGACGGAACTCGCCAACCAGTATCAATTTGAAAAAATTCTTAATCTAATTCAAGACCATTTCCCAAGTGGAATTCCTCCATTGGATTTATAAGCTGTTGTACAGTTAAACGTTTGATTAGGACTAGGGAATTAGGAACAGCCAACAAGAATTAAATTTAATTGTTGGTAATTGTGGAAAAATACTTCGGGAATTTTTATTGATAATTACTGCTCTAAGATGCCTCATAAAACACCAAAATTTTCCCAAGTTACTCCTTTAAATTTAAAAAGTTTAGAGGAATGCAGTGAAGAATCCGTGTATGCGCCCGGTCATATTCAGCCAAACGGAATCGTTTTATTGATGCAAGAAAAAAGCCTCAATATTTTACAAGTCAGTGAAAATGTAGAACAGTTTTTTGGGATTTCGGCAGAAGAATTGCTAGGTCAGCCATTGCCAGGGTTATTGGGTCACGATCGAGTACAAGAAATTGTTAGGTGTCTAGCTCAAGAACAACTAAACATTGATAAGGGTTTCGATCTAAAAATCCCTCTCAAAGACGGCACGATTCAAAGATATAGAAGCACACTGCATCAGCTACCAGATGAGTTGATTCTGGAACTCGAACCCCAATTGACGATTGAAAATAATCATTCAATCGATTTTTATCATCGTCTGCAAACAGTTATCCTCAACTTTCGCACTGCGCTCGGTCTTTCTGATTTAGCTCAAACCATTGCTAGAGAAGTGAAAGCCCTGACCGGGTTCGATCGCGTGATGATTTATCGCTTTGAAGCCGATGATCATGGGGTGGTGATTGCTGAAGAGAAAGAAAGTTATCTAGAAAGCTACTTGGGATTGCATTACCCGGCGATCGATATTCCCGTACCCGCCCGCAAATTGTTTTACAGAAATTGGGTTCGCCAAATTCCCAATATCAATTACACCCCGGCTCGCCTAATTCCCACCAACCATCCCGTAACCAATACGCCCCAGGATCTAAGTGCTTGTGTGTTAAGGGGAGTATCTCCCTACCACATTGAATATTTGCAGAATATGGGAGTGGCTGGGACACTGACGATTTCGTTAATTGACGATCGGCGCCTGTGGGGATTAATTGCCTGTCACCATTACAGCCCGCGATTGGTAGATTACGAAACTCGCAAAACCTGTGAATTTTTAGGACAATTTGCCTCGATCGAACTGGTGCATCAGCAAGAGGGAGAATTGAAGGTTTACCGATCGCAGGCGAAAACTATTCAGGATCAACTTCAGCAGGCATTCCGGCGAGATTCTAATTTTATCG
This sequence comes from Microcoleus sp. B6-A1, assembly GCF_036705085.1. Classification (NCBI taxonomy): domain Bacteria; kingdom Bacillati; phylum Cyanobacteriota; class Cyanophyceae; order Oscillatoriales; family Microcoleaceae; genus Microcoleus; species Microcoleus sp. B6-A1. Next base: position 23,253 of record NZ_JAUBTU010000058.1, on the reverse strand, counting down.
AACAGGTATTGACGGAAAATGCTTCTCAATTGCTAGATTTAGTTCATGCTCATGGAGCTGCAATTCTGCTCGATGGTCGTCTGACATTGGTGGGTCAAACACCATCTGAAGCTGAGGTTGACGAACTCGTGCAGTGGTTGCTGCAACAGAACAAAGAACGAGTGTTTGCAACAGCTTCTTTCTCTCAGTTGTATCCCCAAGCGAAGCAATTCAAAGATCGAGCTAGCGGTGTTTTAGCAATCTCAATCTTGCTATGCTACGCCAAACAAAAGTCATACCATATCCTTTGGTTCCGACCTGAACAAATTCAAACCGTAAACTGGGCAGGTAATCCACAGGATGCTGTCTCGATCGACGAAATTGGAAAAATGTACCTGTGTCCCCGCAGATCCTTTGAACTGTGGCAAGAGACAGTGCGGGAGATGTCTTATCCGTGGCAGATTGCAGAGTTAGAAGCGGCCGCCGAAATGAGACATATCCTCATGCTGGCGGTGTTAGAATTTTCGCAAGCTGCCCTAGAACACGCTGCAGAAAGGGCCGCCATAGCCAACCGGGCCAAAAGCCAGTTCCTTGCCAACATGAGCCACGAGCTCAGAACGCCACTCAACGCCATTCTGGGATTTACCCAGCTTATGAACCGCAGCCCCTATATCCCAGAAGAATTTCAAGAGCATTTAGGCATCATTACCCGTAGTGGAGAACACCTGCTGACATTGATCGACGATGTTTTGCAAATGTCTAGGATTGAAGCAGGGCAATTGGTACTGAGTACAAGCTGTTTTAATCTGCATCGACTACTGGGTTCTATTAACGAGATGTTCACCCTCAAAGCGTCTGAGAAAGGGTTATATTTGAGCAGCGAGTGGGATGCTACTGTCCCGCGTTATGTCTGTGGCGATCAAGCAAAACTTCGCCAAATCTTGATTAATCTGCTTGGGAACGCGATCAAATTTACAACAACAGGAAGCATAGCCCTGCGCGGACGAGCTTTTTCATCAGATGATATGCCATCCGGTACAAATCGCGATCGCGCCACTAATCCATCCGATATTAAACCCACTATTACCCTGTCTCTCGAAGTTGAGGATACCGGATCTGGCATTTCCCCCTCAGATTTAGAATCAATTTTTGACGCTTTCATGCAAACCAATCGCGATCGTCACGATCGAGGAACAGGTTTAGGACTGTCTATCAGTCGTGAGTTTGCGCGTCTGATGGGAGGCGATATCACCGTGCGAAGCACCCTGGATCGAGGCTCGACTTTTACCTGCCAAGTCGTTTTGGAGCTACCAGAGTCCGTTGATGTAGAGGAACCTGAAATTAGCGATCGGATTATCGCGATCGAACCTGGGCAACCTATCTACCGAATTCTAGTAGTAGAAGACGTTGCAGAAAATAGGCAACTGCTGGTAACACTGCTGGAATCAGTTGGGTTTGATGTGTGTGCGGTGGAAAATGGGGTAGAGGCGATCGATCGTTGGCAAACATGGCACCCTGACCTGATTTTGATGGACATTCAAATGCCTGTCATGGATGGTTATGAAGCGACGAGACAGATTCGAGCACAACAGTCATTAGTCATTAGTCATGAGTCATCAGCAGATAACTCAGGGCAAATGTCACAGGACAAAAGACAAATTACACGCATCATTGCCCTCACTGCCTATGCTTTTGAAGACGATCGTATCGCCAGCCTGCAAGTCGGTTGCGATGACTACATTGCCAAGCCCTTTACTGAAGACACACTTTTCGACAAAATAGCTCATCACTTGGGCGTCCGCTACTGCTACGCCGAAAAAGTTCAGCCAGACTCATCAGCTTCGCCACCAAAGATATTTATTCCCGACTTGAAAACCATGCCAACCAAGTGGATTGCAGAAGTTCATGAAGCAGCACTCGATCTTAGTGATAATAAGCTTTATGAACTTATCGCTCAAATTCCCAAGGAGAAACAAGATTTCATTGCCGCGATGAAATCTCTGGTCGATAACTTTCAGCTTGAAGCGATCGCAACTCTCACCCAGATTTAGGAAGAAGACCATGACAACTCTATTCAAACTTGCCGCCCAAACGAATATTCTCATCGTGGATGATACCCCAGACAATCTGCGCTTGTTAGCCAAAATTCTAGAGTCACAGGGCTATATTGTGCGTAAAGCCCTCAACGGCAGAATGGCACTCCAAGGTGTTCATCGCGACCCACCGAGTCTGATTTTACTTGACATCAATATGCCGGAGATGAATGGGTACGAAGTCTGCCAAAAGTTAAAAGCATCGGAAGCGAGTGCTGAGATCCCGGTTATTTTTATCAGTGCGCTCGAACGACTGGAAAACAAGGTACAAGCCTTTGAACTGGGTGGCGTAGACTATATTACCAAACCCTTTCAAGAGCAGGAAGTGCTGATGCGAGTAAAAAATCAATTACTCATCCAACAGCAACGCCAACAACTGCTCGAACAAAATCAACGTTTAGAACACGAAATCCAGGAACGTCTGAGGGCAGAAGCAGAAGTAAGGCAGCTATCCGTGACCGATGAATTAACTGGATTATATAACCGACGGGGTTTCTTTTTATTAGCAGATCAACAATTAAAAATTGCTCGGCGCACGCAAACATCTTATTTTATTTTGTTCGCTGACTTAGATGGTTTGAAAAAGATTAACGACACTTTAGGACACGAAATGGGAGACCGAGTAATCGTTGACGCAGCTCAAATATTGAAGCAAACCTTTCGTGAGGCGGATATTGTTGCTCGACTGGGAGGAGATGAATTTGCTTTATTTATTCCTAACTTTTCTGGTGATTCATCTACTAATTTTCATGCTCGGCTGCAAGACAATATAGATCGCTTTAATCAACAGTCCGAGCGAGCTTATATATCAATAAGTCTTGGTGTGCAGTTTGGGGATTTAAATAATGAAGTTTTATTAGAACAATTGCTGGCAAAGGCTGATAAACTGATGTACGAGCATAAACTCACCAAACGCTGTTTAAATCCTCAACCGTTCTTTTGAGAACAGCGATATAGCCTTTCTCAGTAACATGAGGTGCTCTCGCGGGCATAGGCCTCCGTGGCCTCCGTGGGCATCAGTTGCGAGCGGTGTGTACCTCATTTTATTGAGAACTGCGATATCGGAGGGGAGCATCTCAATGAAAGCAGCCAAGCCCAAAATTGGAGTTAGGAGCCCGGAGCCCGAAGCCCGGAGGAAAGAGTCAGAATTCAGGAGCCAGAAGAAGTGTTTTTACAAATATGAGATGCTCCCGATTGGAGCGCCATAAGCATTATTTATTAAACGTGAGTTCAACCGAGAAAGAGTAAACTGAAAACCAGATAGGGAAACAGCTTGCAGACTTTAGCGCCTCAGCGGGAAAACACGATGCAGTACAGCTCATCACACCTAAACCTGAGAGGGTGGCAACCCCGTTAAAAGGGCTCCCTGTATTAGGTTAAGGGTGTGTGCGTTCAAAAAATGTCGTAGCTATTGAACCTTTGCTCGTTGAAATTGAGATGAATTTTAAATTCAGCGGAATTATGTAAAGTATTGTAGGATTAAATTGGCGATCGCTCTAGCTGTTCGCAATTAAAATTAAGAGAGAGTATTTATGCAAATTGTGCTGGCTACCTTAGACGATGGTTTAGTTAGAGCGTGGGAAAGCACTTGCGGCAGTATGGAAAATGTAAAGATACATCACGGTTCAATATTTGATGTGAAATGCGATGCTATTGTTAGTCCGGGGAATAGTTTTGGTTTCATGGACGACGGCTTAGATTTAGAAATTTCGGAATATTTTGGAGGGCAGGTTCTTGAACGCTTGCAAAAACTAATTCAGGCTCGACATCACGGCGAACTTTTAGTAGGAATGGCAGAAATTGTAGACACCGACCATGCTGAAATTCCCTATTTAATCGCGGCACCAATTATGCGCGTCCCCACAGTTGTAAGAGAAACAGTAAATGTTTATCTAGCAACCCGCGCTATTTTGACTCTCGTAAAATTTGGCTCAGTCCCAGATGGAACGCCAGTCAAACATATCATTGAAACTATCGCTATTCCCGGCATGGGTACGGGAATGGGCAAAGTGCCTCCACATATCTGCGCCAATCAAATGAAAGTTGCACTCGAAGAGATCCTCTTATCTAAGTACGAATTCCCTCAATCTTTACTGCACGCTCAAAGATGTCACCACTTGTTATATACCGACGAAAGCGAAGATTTGCAGTGTGCAAATTGAAAGTATTAAATTTGCCCGTTTTATTGTGTTGAAAAACCAAGTTTATTAGTGTGTGTTTTGTTAGGTAGAGAGACTTATAGCAATCCTTGCAGGAGTCGTACACTTTTTACCCCACCCCAACCCTCCCCGAACCCAAGGTGAGGGAGTAAGAAATTTACAAATGATTTAGGATTGCTATATCACTAATTTAAGTGCGCTAAACCGTACCTACAAATTGGCGGTATCCTACACACGAGAGCAACTTTGGTAGATATAATGTAATAGAACTGAGGTCATTCCAACTAGGTAAGCGCGGATACAAAAGTTGATAAAGCTGGAATAAGAATTGCCTAGTTCTTATTAAATGCCAGAATTCGTTCTGGCGCTACACGTACAAAGTCTGTATAAAAGACCACAATTCTTTCTGGCGCTACACCTACAAAGTCTGCATCCAGGGACTGTGAGATTTTTTGAAAATGTTTACTACCACAGGAGAAGATTGAGATGACAGATCCAAAAGTAACCGAGGAACCAGTTTTAGAGGCAACTCTCGAAACGACGGAGCTCGTCAAAAAAGAGATGCCCGACGCGACTGATGAGGCGATCGCAGAAACTGCGGCGCTGTTTGAAGCAATTAAAAAACGCGCCACCGCCGAAGTGCAAGCAGCGGGCGAACTCACCCGCGAAGCTTATTTAAAAGCTGTCAATAAGGCCTCCGGGGCGATCGAAGAAAATAAGGATCTCGCCCACGAGAGATTCACAGAAGCAGTCAAGCTGATTAAAAAAGAAACTGAGAAAAATTGGCTGGTGGTAGATGCGATTAAAACGCGGGCGCAAGCGCAGGTGCAAGATGCCGGCGAAGTCAGTCGCGAAGCTTATTTGAAAGCAGTGCGACAAGCGCGAGAAGCGGTGGAACAAAATAAATTGATCGAACGCGATCGCATCGAACAAGCTGTTGACCACATTCACACGGAAGCTGAAAAGAATTGGCACCTTATTGTGAAGCAAATTGAGTCGATCGGCACTCGCTTGACGGATGCGGCTAAGTCTGCATGGACGGCGCTGACGGCGTTTTTTGACAAGAAGGATTAAACTCAGATATGACACCATTTTAAAGCACAGGCAAGATGCCTGTTCCACAAAGATTGAATTTTCTTGTGGCACAGGCATCTTGGCTGTTGATATTTAAAGCACAGGCAAGATGCCTGTTCCACAAAGATTGAATTTTCTTGTGGCACAGGCATCTTGGCTGTTGATATTTAAAGCACAGGCAAGATGCCTGTTCCACAAAGATTGAATTTTCTTGTGGCACAGGCATCTTGCCTGTTCATAAAAGGTTTTGACACTAAGCGCTATAATCAAAAAGCATTATTTTTAGTCCATAACCCCCAACCATGAGAAGTTACTACTGCGGCGAACTGCGAAGCGAACACATCGGAGAGACTGTCACCCTTTACGGCTGGGTGGATCGCCGCCGCGATCATGGCGGGGTGATTTTTCTGGATGTGCGCGATCGATCGGGTATTGTGCAAATTGTCAGCGATCCTGAACGCACCCCCGATTCCTATCACGGGGCTGAGGCTTTACGCAGCGAATACGTGGTTAAAATTACGGGTAGAGTCACCGGCCGCCCCGAAGAGTCCCTCAACCCGAAATTGCCTACGGGTGAGGTGGAAATTTATGCTGACGAAATTGAGTTGTTAAATGCGGTTCGCAAACAGTTACCGTTTCAGGTGGCGACGGCGGATACCGAAAGCGTGCGGGAAGATTTGCGGCTGAAATATCGCTATTTGGACTTGCGGCGCGATCGTATGAGTCGCAACTTGCAGCTTCGCCACCAAGTTGTCAAAGCTATACGCCGCCACCTAGAAGATGTCGAAGGTTTCATGGAAATTGAAACGCCGATTTTAACTCGGGCGACTCCCGAAGGTGCGAGAGATTATTTAGTTCCCAGCCGCGTCAATCCCGGTGCATGGTATGCTTTGCCGCAGTCGCCGCAGTTGTTCAAACAATTGTTGATGGTGTCTGGTTTTGACAGATATTATCAAATTGCCCGCTGTTTCCGCGATGAAGATTTGCGCGCCGACAGACAGCCAGAATTTACGCAATTGGACATGGAAATGAGTTTCATGTCTGTGGAAGAAGTAATTGCCTTAAATGAAGGTTTAGTCTGCCATATTTTCCAAAGTGTCAAAGGCGTAGAATTGCCTCGTCCTTTTCCGCGCTTGACTTACGCTGAAGCAATGGATCGCTATGGTAGCGACAAACCGGATACTCGCTTCGGTATGGAATTAGTCGATGTTTCCGATTTGATGAAAGATTCGGGATTTAAGGTATTTTCCGGGGCGGTTGCTGCGGGCGGAATTGTGAAAGTTTTGCCGATTCCTGGCGGGAATGATGCGATTTCTAACGTGCGGATTAAACCGGGCCCGAAAGGCGATTTGTTTAAGGAAGCCAGCGACGCCGGTGCGAAGGGATTGGCTTACATTCGGGTGCGGGATAATGGCGAAATTGATACGATCGGCGCAATTAAGGATAATTTGACGGAAGCACAAAAACAGGAATTGCTCGATCGCACGGGCGCGCAACCAGGTCATTTGTTGCTATTCGCAGCGGCTGATGCGACAACTGTCAATAAGACTTTGGATAGATTGCGTTTGTTCGTTGGTAACGAATTGGGATTGATTGACAAAGACAAGATAAATCTGCTGTGGGTGACAGATTTCCCGATGTTTGAATGGAACGCGGACGAGAAGCGTTTGGAAGCAGTGCACCACCCGTTTACTGCGCCGCATCCTGACGATATTAACGATTTGAAAAATGCGAGAGCTCAAGCTTACGACTTGGTGTTAAACGGTACAGAAATCGGCGGTGGTTCTCTGCGGATTTACCAGCGGGAAGTTCAGGAAAAGGTGTTTGAGGCGATCGGCTTATCGACTGAGGAAGCTTACAATAAGTTTGGCTTTTTGTTGGATGCGTTTGAGTATGGAACTCCGCCCCACGGAGGCATTGCTTACGGTGTGGATCGGTTGGTAATGCTGTTAGCTGGTGAGGAATCTATTCGGGATGTAATGGCTTTTCCGAAGACGCAGCAGGCGGGTTGTTTGCTGACGAATGCGCCGTCTGGTGTGGATGAGAAGCAGTTGAAGGAGTTGCAAGTGCGATCGACTTATACGCCCAAGTCATAAGTATGTAGAATACCTTGACAATTTAACTATTTGTAAATTCCTGACTTTTTTAAGAAGTCGGGAATCTGGGTAGTTTGAGTTTGGTGTCGTTGATGCAGAGGAGTTAAAGAGTTTGGTTGAGGTTGGTTTCGGTGAGTTGGGGAAACCAGGATTTGGGGAAGTTGGGCTAGGTTAAGGGTTGGGTGTGGCTATGCCATAATGAATGAGAGAATGAAATCCACCATTAACCATGACAACCACCGTTGAACTTAACGAAGAATTGGTTAAAGAAGCCTTTCGCTTAACCAATTTCAAAACAGAAAAAGAATTGATTGACTTTGCTTTGCAAGAATTAATTCGCACCCGTAAAAAGCGGAACCTACTTGATTTAAGCGGACAAATTCAATTTACGACTGAGTACGACTACAAAGCTTTGCGGGAAAACCGAAATGTTTCTGATTGATACATCAGTCTGGATCAGCGTTTTCCGCGACAGGACAGGTTTAGTACGCCAATCCCTGGAAGCAATAATCAATGATGAAAGTATTTTTCTGAACCGATTTACTCAGATGGAACTTTTGCAAGGTTGTCGAGATGAACGGGAGTGGACACTATTAGAAACTTATCTCCAAGAACAAGACTACATCGAGTCTACGCCTAATACTTGGGTAGCGGCTGCTCGGATTTACTACGATTTGCAACGACAGGGGTTGACGGTTAGAAGTAGTATCGACTGTTGCATTGCCCAACTTGCGATCGAACACCAACTTATTCTAGTTCATAATGATCGCGATTTTGAAACAATTCAGAGAGTGCGATCGCTCAATTGCTTGCGCTTCCGGCCTGAAAATTAATGAAGATTGTTTGGAATGATAGTTAATTACTTTAAGGGTTGGTTTTTCTGGCATGAATTTCGCTTCGGACTGCTTCTACTTCTTGGGTGATAGTTTCTAAAGAAAGTTCATCGGTTCTAAATGACTCCAAAAGAACTGTTAATTTACTATTTAATACTTCTTTTTCCAGCTCTTGACTTAACTGCAATTTTTCGGGATAGGGCAGTTGTTTGACTAGGGCTAAAATTTGCTCAAAGTTTAGGGAAAGTTGATAGTTGGCTAGAGTCATTGTTCGTTATGTTTAGGGCTTGTCGATATTTTATCTCAAATTTTTGGACTGAGGATGGCTTTAATAGTCCTGGACGCACGGCTGGCGAGAAACCTGGTTTTTTCCGAGAATACTGCGTTACAGCGACAGAACCAGCCAAAAACCCGGTTTCTTTGGTTTGCGCGTGGTCCGAAACCGGTTTTTTTTTCGAGAATACTGCATCTCGACCTTTAACTAAAGTTAAAAACCCGGTTTCTTTGGTATTTATGGGTAAGCTCTAAATGAGACAGAAAAGACGATCGCACTTCACAAAAAAAAGTGCGATCGCCCTCAACAATTACTCTTTCCAGTAACGGGTTAAAATCCGAATTACCTCACCCGCTATCGGCGATGGTAGAGGCGGGCTCCATTCCCCAACTTCTGCAAAACCTAAAACGTGCAGCAGATTAACGATACTTTCTACCGCTTTGGGAACGCCACACAACAGCAAACGAATCGGTTGCTTACCTTGAGGTACATCAGGAATTTCTTCCCGGAGCAGTTCAGGAACTGATTTTGGCTGTGATATCATACAGTTTCTCCTAAATATGGGAGTTTAAGCCCCCACCGAACGATTGCAACTCTGAGCGGTGGGGGTTTTGTTTTGTGTTCACTCTAAAGTATCACGGTATGCACTCCGAGTCAACCCTTGAGGGTAAAATTGATACTGTAGAGGTCAAAAAAAGGTACAATAGGGCAGTAAAAGCACCAATAACAGCCTTGCCAGCAAAACTCCCCAGAATAGTTGTATATCTTCCAGAAGAACTTAAAGCAGACCTAGAGCGGTTAGCCAAATCGCATTATCGGCCGGTCTCGAATATGGTGTTGACATTAATTCAAGAAGCAGTAGATGAGGCTAAATCTGAGGGGAGAATTCAAAGCGACGATCGATCGCAGCAACAGAAAATCGACAGCGACTCTGAATGATTTAACCGCAGAGGACGCAGAGAACACAGAGGAAGAGAAGAGAGAAATGAATAAATTTGTTAGAAAATGACATTTTGAACACCCTACCTATTACTTACTCTTTGCCAGATGAATGTCTATTTCCTGCTTCAGCTCGGTAGGTCAAATTCAGCCACCTGTTTTTGACCAAGAGAGGTAATCGCTAAGACTAAAACACTTAACGTAAGGCCTAAAATCGCATAACTCGGTAGTGAAAAAATAGTTACTTTAAACAAATAAGGCAATTCTCCCCCCTTCCAGTTCCACCGCTTTCCTAGAAACACCAACAGCCCGCCATGAATCACAGCGGTTTGCACCATGAGACAGCCAACGCCCAATAACCAAACCGACATTCTTTGCCTAGAGAAAGCACAATTTTTAATCTGAAAACATAAATCATTCAGCAAAAAAACCACCGCCGGTGCTAACATCACAGAACTGGTGGGCTGAGAATAGTTGATAGCAATACTCAAAGTAGAAATTAGCACCATTTCAGATAAGTCAACCTTTTTTGACCAAGCATTGCGAGATTGTTTTTTGTAAAAATACCAACTCACTAAACCAACTAGCACCAGAATAATAAAGTCAGAAAATAGCTTCGCCACGAAGGGACTATCGGGGAAAAATCTCGGCCCCATAACCCTTAAATCAAGGCGACTCATAGAAATATAAGCATTATTCGATGGATCGTTGAGCCAGAGTGGAAATCCACGAGTCGCATCCTGTATAAATCCTGTTAAGGAATTGCCCGTTACAGCTAGACCTATAACTGCCAAAAAAGTTACCGTGACTATAGATATAAAAACTAGCTGAAACCGTCTTTTGATTAAAAAATAAGGAATAAACAATATAACTAAAGTGGGTTTAAAAAGGGCAATTCCTAATAAAAGTCCTGCAATTTCATCCTGATTATTTCTAGCATAAATAAACATCCACAACAGCAGAACGGCAATAAAAGTTGCCACATTGCCAACTTGAAGATCGAAGACAAAACCGTAGAGGAATGCAACTGATATACTACAAATAGTCCTAAAAGCTCGTGAGTGCGACACCAACAAGATATTCGCTCCCCATAAAACAAAACCTGTGGCAATAAGATGCAGCCAAGTCCAGATGGTGAATGCAGTCTTCATCGGGAAATAGCCCAAAAACCACAGCGGAGGAATGATATTAGGTGGATAAACAAAAGATGGAATAAACCCACACACTTTTGTGATGCGACAGAAACCGATGTTAAAAACCTCGACATTAAAGGGACTCAAATGCTGATGGGCTAATCTACTCGCTACATAAAACCACTTAAAATCCCAGTAAGGCGGATCGGGTCGATTAGTCAGATTGTAAACCAACCAACCGGTATAACAGAGAAATCGGGTGAGAACTAATACAATAACTGCTTGCAAAATAAAGTTAACGATAGGTTGACTAAAAAACTGAGTCAACCTTTCGAGCGAAGGATGTTTTAAAAACAAAGAATCTTGCCATGCTGTTTTTTCGCTATCTAATCGCCAATTAAATTTGAGAAACCCAGCCACTGTAATTATAATTATTACATTCCAGAATCCAAAGCTAATCATAGAAAATAATTTTAATAAATGTACTATTTGATGATATCACAACCAGAAATTATCTCATGTCCGATCGATCAACCATAATATCCCGGTCGGGGCGGGTTTTTGAGATGGTCAATTATTAACAGGTATTGTTGGTGAACCCGCCCCTACAAAAATCGCGGTTGCTCGACCGGACATGATATTATCAACTAAAAATCAGCCTTTGAACCTAGAATCTAGACGTTTATTCCTGGTTTCAACCTAACTCTCTTTTCTCTCTTTTCTCTGCGTCCTCTGCGCCCTCTGCGGTAAAAAAAAAATCTTATTCACAAACAAAATAGCATTGCCATCCAAAAGCCCGATCGCACTTTTGCGCCTTGTAACCCTGTTCACCCCCAAACATTTGCGTTACCCTAGTTGACTACAGCTTGTACCGCACTCCCCAACTAAATTCATGCTTCCCCGCATCAAAGAATTAGCCGCCACCCTAGCACCCCGCTTAATCGAAATTCGCCGCCACATCCACTCCCACCCCGAACTTAGTGGCCAAGAATATCAAACCGCCGCCTACGTAGCCGGAGTTCTCGCATCCAGCGGAGTTCACGCCATCGAAGGAATCGGCAAAACAGGAGTGCTCGGCGAACTCAAAGGCAACAGCAGCGAGTCCCGGTGGCTGGCAATTCGCACCGATATGGACGCTTTGCCGATTCAAGAACGCACTAACTTAGAATTTGCCTCCCGCAACGAGGGAGTCATGCACGCCTGCGGCCACGACATCCACACCACCGTCGGTTTGGGCGCAGCAATGATATTGTCTCAGCTAGGGGAAAAATTGCCCGGCCACGTCCGCTTCTTGTTTCAGCCGGCGGAAGAGATTGCCCAAGGTGCTCAATGGATGATTAAAGATGGGGCGATGCAAGATGTTGACGGCATCCTCGGAGTGCACGTTTTCCCGACGATTCCGGGCGGTTGCATCGGTATCCGTCACGGGGCACTGACGGCGGCGGCAGATGACCTAGAATTGATTGTGATGGGCGAATCCGGCCACGGTGCGCGTCCCCACGAGGCGATCGACGCAATTTGGATTGCTTCTCAGATAATTACCACTTTGCAGCAGGCAATTAGCCGCACGCAAAATCCTTTGAGGCCGCTGGTTTTGACGATCGGGCAAATTAACGGCGGACGAGCGCCGAACGTAATTGCCGATCGAGTAAAATTGCTGGGAACCGTGCGATCGCTGCATCCAGAAACCCACGAAAAACTGCCAGCTTGGATCGAACAAATTGTTTCTAGCGTTTGCGCGACTTACGGCGCTAAGTACGAACTCACCTACAAGCGCGGCGTGCCCGGAGTCCAAAACGACCCAAAACTCACACAATTGGTCGAAAGTGCGGCTTTAGAAGCTTTAGGTCGATCGCGCGTCCAAATTTTACCAGAACCATCCCTCGGCGCGGAAGATTTTTCAATGTACTTAGAACACGCACCGGGAACCATGTTTCGCTTAGGAGTGGGACTGACTGACAAACCCAACTATCCCCTCCATCACCCGCAATTTGAGGTCGATGAAGCAGCGATCGTCACCGGCGCTGTCACCTTAGCCTATGCCGCCTACCAATATTGGAAACAGAAATAAGAAATAAGACGGCGAATAGAATTCGCGCCTACACAAACGATGTCCGCCTCTGCGGACTGGATAAGATAACATAATTTCAACTACCGTATTTTCTTCAACCCGCGGAGGCGGGTTTTGCCTGTATAGACGCGGTTTCAACCGCCGGGTCTTCTGTAGGGTGTGTCGCGATCGACAATCCCTCAACTAATATCGACAATCTAATAGATCCGCACCTTACCCAGTATTTACTGTAGCTGTAGCGATAGAAAGTTTTAGGAAAAAAACCAGGTATCATTGTCTGAGGTCTTGAATGTGGTGTCTCAGGTTTTGATAACATAGTAGGAATTAGGGTATCATATAAAATATGAGTAGCGATCGCAAACATAGAATTCCTGACGTTAAAAATGGAAACTCTGCTCTTAACCCTAGTTATTATATTACAAATCGTGCTGATTTTTCTGATTTTACAGCGCGAATACCGCCTATTGCCAGAAGGTTTAGTTGTTCAATATCAACCTCAATCTTTACCAGAGAAAACAGAGCGGGATCAGGTCGGTTCAGAAAATTTGTGGGACAATCCGCCGCCAGCCTCAGAAGAATTGAAATTAACTGTTGCTGAATTTAAGAGTAAATATGACAGGAGTGAGTCGTGGGATGGAGATTTTGTACTTTAAAAAGTTTTCCCAATTTCCAAAGAGAGGGTTTTGACTGTGGAGATGAGGAAATAAATAATTATCTAAAAAATCTGGTGGAAACTGCTGATGAAGCTGGTTTTTCTAGGACTTTTTTGATGATTTCTGAATCTGGGGAGGCAAAAGTTTATGGATTTTATACTCTTAGTGCCTCGATCATTCCTGTTAAAGAGTTACCGGATGAATACAGCAAATCCTCCCTTTTCCCGTTCCCGCCCTACTGATTGGACAATTTGCAATTGATAAGGTTTTGCAAGGGCAAGGAATAAGTCGCAAACTTTTGGCTGATGCCTATCGCCGAATTTGTTTGCTATTTGAACAAGAAATTATTGGATTTCAAGCGCTGAGGGTTGATACGAGAAATGATGCGGCCAAGGAATTTTGGTTAAAGCAGGGTTTTGTGCCTTTTAAAAAGAATAAGCGTTCTCTGTTTTTGCCAGTCAAGACTATTCTTAGAGAGCTAGAAATTTAGTTTTGTTTCAAGGGGCGATGCCTGCGGCTGGCTACTCGCTCTTTTTCAGAAAGTGGAAGGTGAGGGGCGATCGCGTGATTTAATGATACTTGTATGCGATTCAATTAATTGATGAGTGGAATTAAGCGCCAAATCACCCTTGACAGCCGGCACATTGCTAAACACTTGCCAGACACGCCACAAATGAAAAGATTACTTAATAAAGGACGTGCTGCTCATATTTTTAACGATGAACCTACGATGAATCAGGTAGCTCAAGCCATAATAGAAGATGGAGACTTTACAGGTACGATTCGGGGCTACGATCGTTATGGTATGTTTTTTATTGAATCAATTGGTTATAGAGTTGACCCGGATGGTAGCCGTCTTTTACTTTATTACGGAGAGATAAAAGTTGATGATGAAAACAGATACCACGTTACGCCTCGAAGCAGACCTAGTAAAGAATAACTGGGAATTTACAGAGGTATGGATCGATCCAAATCTTTCACCGCCTTATCTGCTTTTGTTACTAAGTGATGCTGAGGGAAATTGTCGGATTTACGATCCGGCTGAGGGTTATAAAATTGTGTTTTCTAGTAAGAGTTATGATGAGGCACAGTATTGGCTTTTAGAAGATGAGTATGAGCCCATAGAAGGGCGACTGAGAATGTCAGAGTTAGTTTGAATAGTTGATGTTGAAAGGGCGATCGCTCTTTTGCAGAAAGTTAAGGAAAATTATTTTGTTTTTACTTTTTATTTGCAAGCTTCCTTATTTTCAGGAAGCTGGCAGCGCAAACGTTCTAAACTCCCTTGAAGTTCTCTAACTTGCTTCTGTAAAGCTTCTATCTGAACATCCTTTTCCTGCAAGCGCCTATCTAGCTGTTGAAAAGCCTCCCTTGTACTCCCTCCTAATACAGGATTTGTGCTAATGTTGGAATCGTTCGCAGAGGGCATATTACCTGTAGACTGAGTGGCTGGAAAGTTGACTGATGGAGAAGGGACAGAAGACGGCGCGCGATCGACAACATTAGGTGTATTTCTATTCGTTGACTCAGGATTGTTTGGGGATGTGCTGTTTTGTCTTTTGGAACCAATGTTTCCTCTACCTCCCCACTCAATGCCAACTCCTATTCTCGTATCTCCACCCCGCACGCTAAGAGTTGTGCGTAACCCGATATCCTGCTTTCCTTCATCATCCAAATTATAACCAGTGCGGAATGACAGAGAAGTTACCGGCAAATTAGTCTCGCCGATAGGTATGGCGTAGTTACCAAAAGCACTAAAGCTAACTCTTTCATTTGCTACAAACCCTGCTCCCAGTCCTAAATTCAGACTGCTATTGGCAGAGTCTAACGGTTGAGAATATCCCACAGAAGCTAAGACGATTACAGGATCTCTGATTAAACTAGCTTGCCCTTGAACTGTCGCTGTCCAAGGGTAAGCAACACCGACCGAAAAACGAGGGTCTAGGTTAGAGCCAGGATTGGGACGGTATTCTACAGACAAACCCGCGCCAATGTCAGTGTTAGTTTGTGTTAGAGTTTCAGTGCGGTTGCTAAAATCTCGTTGTTGCCTGCCAATGAACAAATTAGGGTTAACATTGGCTGAAATACTTAAATTACGACTGAAACTGTAGCTTCCTGAAGCAGAAAAGTTAATTGATTGGTTGAATGTCTCAAAATTGAACGGACTCCCTTCTGGATCGAAATCCAATCCTTCTCGTCCGTCTGGTATGTAGCTGGCACCAAAAGTGTAAGTGTAGCCTCCTGTTTCTTCTTGTGGGAGTCGCAAGGGGTCAATGGGAATTTGAGCCAGTGCAGGCTGACAGATTAACAAAGCGATCGGCAGAAGAGGAACTTGCTTCATCAGAACTTCCTTCTTAGTGAGTTTAGTCTTACAACACGGAATTCTGCCCAACGTAGCGTTTCGCTTTGCTGTTCTTTTGCAATCGAAATCAAGTTTTCAGGTGGAAGCGGTACAAGGGTTACACCGCTAAAACCTTGTTCATTTACTAAAGCACCAAGAGGTTGAATGCGCCGTCCCCATGAGGGGTCTGCTAAAATTACCCAATCCCCTACCATGCCGACTGCTAAAACATAGTGCATTTGAGGTTTGGTGACGTGCAAAACAACAGGCAGTCCACCTTTACGAAAGTAGTCTGCTAAGGATCTTAAGGTTAGTCGCATCCCCCTAGCTTGAATGCCTTTAGCAGCTAAAGCCTGTCTTAATGCTAAAGCGGTGACTCCTTTTTCTTCTGGGCTTTTACCGCTTCCTGCCATTGCTTTTTCTGACAGTTCTAAAATCTCAGATTCCGCATTCGGTTCACCGTAGTAGTGAGTAAGTAGAGTTGCTACAGCGGCAGGGCCACAAGTGTAATAGCTGGTCTGACCTATCACTCCTTCATAGCGGAGAGTGCGATAGGGAGTGATCGGGTTAGAAAAGCTGGGATGAACTAAAATAAAAAAGTTAATTATCTGACCTAATACACAGGGGAGAAAAATTTCTTTAAACATCTTTTTAAGATTGACCTCATCTTCTAAAAAAAACTGATGGATTGAAAATTAATTTTCCAACCCATTCAATTTTGAGATAAATTTAAAGCAGGAAAAACATTGCTTGTTTCCAAATAAAATTACCGCCGCAGGAACCATGTTAATCTAGCTTGGTTAGCCAGAGTAACTGCGGCACCAGCTTTAGCGGCGGGAACCGCCGCTCCCCATGCGGCTCCTGAAGCGCCTGCCTTTGCATACTCTTGCCAACCACATCTGGCTCCGGGCAGCGTATGGCAAGACCAAGCTGTTTTGGCAACGTTCGTTGCTGCCCCTACTCCTGCACCTACTAAGATTGGTTTCCAGAGCAGCTCGCCTTCAACTTGTGCTAGTTCGGCATCACTCATGAACTCCCCTTCGGGTAATACGACCTGCTGTTGTTTACCAGGTGTAGTTTGCTGTACCAGTGAATCAGCAAAGGCAGGAGCGATCGTCACATTAGCAAGTACCAGGGCTGCACCTGTTGCGGTCAGTAACTTTTTCATTTTGAAATCTCCTTGGGAACTTCAGATAAAAAGTGTGTGAGACGCCGTAAAAGCATCCTCTACCTTTTATAGTACATAAAGCTTTGAGTTGGTTAATTAAATTTCATATTTTAAGTAGGATAGAGTAGGTATTTGTTAAATATTTTTTGAGGTTAAAAAGTAGGAAACAGTAGGATTTAGTTGCTAAAGTAGGAAACAGTAGGATAAAGTAGGGTAGCAATCGCCAAAACCACAACCCCTTAATCGACCTATGGACGATCAGCAAGTCGCAAAATGGGCTGACGACATTGTGTTCTCCCAAACTGGAAAACACCTCGATCATATACAACAATCTATATTGCGTGGCACTTGGCAACGTCAGAAATACCCAGAAATAGCCGAAAATTGCAAGCGTAGCAGAGAGCACATCAGGAAGGAAGCAGCAAAATTATGGAAGCTTCTTTCACAAACATTAGGTGAAGACATCAATCAATCTAACTTTCGTCCCACAGTGGAAAGATGGCAATTCTCGAATTTCTCAATTACGGGGAATGGCTGCGTGCAGATAGGTAAAGTCTCCACAGATGGTTCCCTATCTTTCACAGTCCCCGAACCAACACAGACAAACGAGGATATATTAAATAAACCGACAGAGAACGCTAAACTTACAGTACGTCAAGATTTAGCTGATGCACCAGAACCCAACCTATTCTATAACCGCACATCCGAACTCACCACCCTCCAAAACTGGATTTTAGGCCGCAACCGCCTCATCACCATCTTAGGCTTATCCGGTATTGGCAAAACCGCCCTTACACTCCAACTAATCTCACAAATTAAACACGAATTCGATTACATTATTTACCGCAGTCTCCGCAACTCTCCACCGCTAGCCTCACTCCAAACCGACTTAATTAAATTCTGTAGGGGCGGTGCCCCCGTGCCCGCCCCCTCCGTGTCCGCCCCCTCTCCCGAAGAAAGGGCAACCACGGGGGGATTGCCCCTACTAGAATATTTACGATCGCACCGCTGTCTCATTATCCTCGATGATATCCAAACCATTTTCAGCAGCCAACAACTCGCAGGAAATTACCAACCTGGATATGAAAATTACCGCGCATTCTTCAAACAACTAACAGAATCATCCCACCACAGTTGCTTAATTCTCCTCAGTTGGGAAAAACCCAGAGAAATAGCCGCCTTAGAAGGCGAAAACCGCCCCTGCAAATCTCTGCAACTCAACGGTTTAGGCCCCGAAGCACAAGAAATCTTTAGAGAAAAAGGTTTAGCAGAACCGGAGAAATGGTCAGAACTAATCGACCTTTATCGAGGCAATCCATCCTGGTTAAATATAGTTGCAACTATGATTCAAGATTTATTCGGCGGCAGCGTTTCCGAGTTTCTCTCCTATGATACCCTATTTTTAGGTGATTTAGAGTCACTATTGGAGCAGCAGTGCGATCGCCTATTTGACTCAGAAAAACAAGTGATATCCTGGTTAGCTAGTGAAGTCGAACCAGTTGAAATATCACAAATTTCAGCCAATCTCGAATTATCCCCATCAGCCTTATTACAAGCTGTGCAATCCTTGGGACGGCGTTTATTAATTGAAAAAGTCAAACAAGGTGAGAAAACGCTTTTCACACTCCAGCCTGTATTGATGGAGTATGTGAAAAACCAGTTCCTAAAGGTTGGATAGTTTCAGGGCTTCTCGTGGGAGGCTAGAAACCGGGTTTATACGAAATTTTGCGTTTAGTAGCGAGAAATCTACGAAGAAACCCGGTTTCACCAGAGCACAACTATTTTGCAAGGTGCGTCGCTGCGAGATTGTCGCTTTTTTTTAGGGATTTATCGCAGGCGACACACCCTACGGCTAGCTCAAGCGTATTGGCCTATCTTCGGCAATTCCCCTATACCAGTCGCCAAATGTGCTAACGTACAATCAAAAATCCCCAAATTTCAACTATCGGGAGATAGATAACTGTGTCCGCTCAAGCACCTCCAACTCCCAATTACAAATGGTTTAGCTGCATATCTAGGACTGTTTTCACCGCATTGTGCCTGTTGCCTCTTTTCAGCGCTGCGGCATACGCCCAAACTCCCCAAAATAGACCCATCAAAATCGGCGTAGTGCAGCGGTTTGGCACGAAAGCAACCGACAAACTGACGCTGAAAGCATTACCGGGCGACAGCTTAACATTGAGTTACAAAACTCCTCAAGGCATAGAAACCAAAACGGCTGCTAGCGTCAAGTTAGAAATAGCCCCGAAACCGCTGGAAGCGCCATTAGTAGAAGAACGAGTTGTTCTGAGCTCCCACCGCAGTTTCGAGAGTGCGGAAGATAGCGCCAATCAGTGGCGCGCCCAGGGAATTGAGGTAGAAATTGCTCAACCTTTTCGCTGGCAAGTTTGGGCGAAAAGAGATATTTACAACTCTCCTTTGGTGCGGCGCTGGCTGTTGCAAAGTTTGCAAGCTCAAGGGAACACAACAGCTTTTTTGGATTCCAAAGTTTTAAAACAAATACCCCAGGCATTTTGGGTTTTAAACGGCTTTCGTTTCAACCGCAATGAGTTGGATGTGACGGCCGGGAAAAATGTGATTGAGGTATTGCAACAAACCACCCAAGAGGCGACAGCTACTGAACCAGAAAAAGCAATTCAAGAAACTCACCGTTATGGTGGCAGTTTGCACCTGCAAAAAAATTCTTACGGCACTTATACTTTGGTGAATAAAGTGCTGACCGAAACTTATTTGCGGGGTGTTGTTCCTCACGAAATTGGGGCTTTTTCGCCTTACGCTGCGATTGTCGCTCAAACTATTTTAGCGAGAACCTACGCCCTGAGAAATTTGCGCCGGTTTGCTGTGGATAATTATGAGTTGTGCGCTGATGTTAACTGTCAAGTTTATAAAGGTTTGACGGAGGTTTACCCGCAAAGTGATAAGGCGATCGCCCAAACGAGCGGTTTGGTGCTAACTTACGAAAATCAGCTAGTAGACGCGCTTTATTCCGCGTCTAGCGGCGGCGTGACAGCCTCTTTTAACGATGTGTGGCAGGGCGCGGAACGTCCATATTTGCGATCGATCGTCGATTCCCCTAATAACGTGTGGGATTTGTCCAAGCAGAGTTTGTCTGACGAAAACAACTTCCGCCGCTTTATCAGTTTGGAAAAAGGGTTTAATGAGGAAAAACAAGACACGTTTCGGTGGCGCGAACCAGCTTCTTTGACGGCGATTGGTGGATTTCTCAAACAGTATCTTCAGAAAAAACAGCACCCGCTGGCTAATTTTAAAACTGTCACTCAGGTGGAAGTGGTAGAAAGGTCGCCCGCAGGTCGAGTTTTGAAAATGAAGGTTCAAACTGACTTGGGCCCGATTGATATCGACAAAGACGAGATTCGCAATGCTTTTTACCCGCCGATTAGCACGCTTTTTTACCTAGAACCAATTTACAATCCCGACAAAACTCTCAACGGTTATGCTTTTGTCGGAGGCGGTTTCGGGCACGGAGTGGGAATGAGTCAGACTGGTTCTTACAATTTGGCTAATTTGGGCTGGAATGGAGCTCAAATTCTCAGCTTTTATTTTCCCGGCGCTCAAGTTGTGCCGCTCAGCGATAACATTACATTTTGGCGCGAATAGTCGATCGGAATCGGCCTAAGAGTCGGCGATTTAAATCATCGCCACTACACAAACAAAGCCCGCCTTTGCGGACTAAATATTAGCCGTTAAACTTTTAGATTTTAGGCTTGCGATTCTAGATTGGTTTCACAGTTAATCTAAAATCGCCCATCTAAAATCTAAAATTATTGGGTCAGCTATCTGCTCAAAGAGCTACGAATTCATAGATGGGAGTGAGAGACTGCTGGCGGCTGTGTTGCAGCGTTAGACACAGAAACCCGGTTTCTTAACATAATTGCGCTATTTCAGCTTAATTTTTGAAACGAGAAACCGGGTTTCTTAGGGTATCACGCAGAGCGTTCTTTCTTAATAGAGCGCTTCTTCTTGGTGAGTTTCGATCGTACAGTCAGACTTGGGATAGGCGACGCAGGTGAGGACAAATCCGCCCTCGATTTGGTCGTCGTCCAAGAAAGATTGATCGGATTGGTCAACTTCGCCTTTGGTGATTTTGCCGGCGCAGGTGGAGCAAGCTCCAGCGCGGCAAGAGTAGGGGAGGTCGAGTCCTGCTTCTTCCGCAGCATCAAGAATGTAAGTATCGTCATCAACGTCAATGGTCTGGTTAATTCCTTCGGCTTCGCTGATGAGGGTAACTTTGTAAGTCGCCATGCACTAATCCTCTCAAAAATTCAACAAAATTGATAATTTTTCCTAATGCAACCTTCAAGGCTCTATTAGCTTTGAGGTTAGCTCTTAGGTTTGTTCCCTCTATGATAGTAGGGGAAAGAAGCAAGGTTGCAACACTTATTTACAAAAAATTTGAATGGGATTAGTTATAACTTTTTCTAATTTCATCTTTATTACTTATACCTATGTTGGGTTCAGCCGTGTGATACTGTGGCCGCAAGACTTGCGCGAAATAATCCGGTTTCTAGGAAAAATCCTGTTTTGAACCCTACAGCACAAAAACCGGGTTGTTGGTATGCGGTGTGTCGATCGAGTTTCAGCAAGACTTGCTGCAAGGCAAGTCCCAGCAGGCGGTGAAATGTATAGTTAGATCGCATCAAGACTTGGGTGTTGAAGGCTCGATCGAATAAATCGCACCACAACCACAGCTTAAAATCGGGGCGATAGAACCCTAAACCCCCGCAGCGCAAGTCTGTAACTATCTAAAATCTTAAATCTCAAATCCCATGACTAATATTGATACTCGCTTTGGTTTTTCGGTTAATTCTCCACTTCGCGTGGGGATTGTGGGTACTGGTTTTGCCGCTAAGTTGAGGGCCGAGACAATTCAAGCTGATGGGCGATCGCACTTGGTAGCGGTTGCGGGCCACACCCCGGAGAAAACCGCAGCATTTTGTCAGGGATTCGGGGCCGAAGCTGCGGTTTCTTGGCGCAAGCTGGTAGAAAGAGACGATTTAGATTTGGTAATTGTCTGTACGGTGAACCGGGATCACGGGGCGATCGTCCTGGCCGCGCTAGAAAATGACAAGCACGTTGTGGTGGAATATCCTCTATCTTTAGACGTATCTGAAGCAGAAAGGGCGATCGAACTTGCAGCCCAAAAGCAAAAACTCCTCCACATCGAACACATCGAACTGTTAGGCGGGTTACACCAAGCAATCAAAGAATCTTTGTCCTTAATCGGTAAAGTTTTTTACGCCCGCTACATTACTATGACTCCTCAACATCCAGCGCCGCAGCGGTGGACTTATCAACACTCCCTCTTTGGCTTTCCCTTAGTTGGTG
Organism: Microcoleus sp. B6-A1; assembly: GCF_036705085.1. Taxonomy (NCBI): domain Bacteria; kingdom Bacillati; phylum Cyanobacteriota; class Cyanophyceae; order Oscillatoriales; family Microcoleaceae; genus Microcoleus; species Microcoleus sp. B6-A1. The sequence continues at coordinate 1,097 of NZ_JAUBTU010000058.1, read as the reverse complement.
CAATTTCGCGACTGCACCGATTTACCGATTTGTTCGGGGAAGTGGCAAGCGTTAACTGTCAAGCTCAATTTTGGGACAGTCAGCCGGATTTCTACAAAGCTTGTTTGTGCAATGCACAGTTGCGCTTTGCCAATGGCGTTGTCGCTGAAGCTGTTTATGGAAAAGGAGAGACTTTTTGGCAGTCGGAAAACATTTTTACTATCTACGGTGAAGAAGGAACGCTGGTTTTTACTCCCGAATCCGGTCAATTAATTCAGGGAGAAAATCGGCGCAACATCAAAGTAGGAACGCGGCGCGGCTTGTTTGCCAAAGACACCGATATGGTGTTGGAATATTTGTCAAACGGTACGCCTTTGTACGTAAATAATGCCAGTAGTTTGTACGCTTTGAAGGTGGCAGATGCTGCGAGGCGATCGAGCGAGATTGGGCAAAATATAGCGATTCGTAACTTACCATCGGACATAATAAGTTTGCAGTAAGGAATTCAGTCCTCAGTTGATGCTTTTAGTCAATTAAGATTCTTCGTACTTACTACGAACAACTTTTATTTATGTGCGATACTAATATATCGAGGTTGATTTTTTACTCGCTCGATCCAAGTTTGAATTGCCGGAAATCTGGTTAAATCAAATCCGCCCTCGCCCGCAACGTGAGTGTAAGCAAATAAACCGATGTCAGCAATAGTATAGCGATCGCCAACAAAAAAAGCATGGTTTGCTAAATGCTGTTCCATCACCCCCAAAGCACCATAACCCGGTGCTTGTTTTTGTTTAAGTGCTTCTTGATATTCTTCAGCTTTACCTGTCAAATACCAAAAACGAGAAGTAGCAATAAAAGGTTCGTGGCTGTACTGTTCAAAAAATAACCACTGCATGACTTGAGCGCGTTCAACTTTATCACTGGGGAAAAACTCTGTTCCTTCGCTCAAATAAAACATAATTGCATTAGATTCAAATAGAAAATTATCCGGTTCTATTTCTAAAACAGGAATACGCCCGTTAGGATTTTTAATCAAAAATTGGTAGTAATAAATATGTAGTGAAGTTTAATTACAGTAATTGAATACATAGGATAATTTTATAAATAACACAATCAAA
>NZ_JAUBTU010000057.1:0-46717 GCF_036705085.1 Microcoleus sp. B6-A1 | reverse complement strand
ATATATTGATTCCATGGCTTTATGCCTCCCAATTTAAAACTATTAAATTTGTCTAAATATCTGCGGAATGTGGGTTGGATATCGGCAACAGTTTCTTGTACTTTAGCCGTTAGGAATTCGAGCGGATTCTGGCTAATTTCCATGTTGATCCAGCTTGCATCGTTAATGATTGAATTATTTTGACTATAACATTCCTCTTCAGTAAGTGTGATTTTTTACTGAATTGCTTCTACCTTCTAACTCCGGCTGTAAATTTAGAGCTTTTTTTTGATAAAATAAACCTTCATTGATTCGACCTTGCTCTTCCAAACTTTTGCCTAAATTCCAATAAGCGACGGCTAAATCTGGTTGAAGAACGATAGATTTTTGGTAGTAACTTATGGCCTCATCGAGCTGGCCTTGTTTGTAAAACATACTGCCCAAATTAACATAGGCTTCGACAAAATTAGGATCAAATTCGATCGCCTTGGAGTAGGCGCGAATTGCCGCGTCTATTTTGCCTTGGGCTTGCAGGATATTCCCTAGGGTTTTGTAGGCGGCAGGGAAATTGGGTTGCTGGCGAAGTGCTTGGTAACAGGATGCGATCGCCTCTGCATATTTCTGTTGCGTATAATAAATTTCTGCTATCTTGTTGAGTGCGATCGCACTATCCACTTGAATGGCTAGTAATTTTTGATATTGAGCGATCGCCTCCTCAAGTTTTCCTGATTTCTGAAGGCTATCGCCCGCTGACAAATACTGCTCTGCTAACTCGGAATTTGCGGTCATATATTTTAGTTTAACAGCCGACACTACTTTACCACAAGTGTTAGTTAGCAACTGCGATTTCTAGGGATATTCTGACTCTTTGATATTTTAAATTTGTTTTTGTACCAACATAGGAATTACGCAATCATTCCAGGTATGGGGGCAACCGGGCGTGGGTTTGGTCCCTACAAAACACTAGATCGGGCAACCGGGCGTGGGTTTTGCCCCTACAAAACACTATATATTGAGGCTGTGCGTAAGTCCTGCAACAGTTCGGACAGTTTTTGATTACTAACCGTAGAATAGAGGTGTCAGGGAACCCCGATTAAAGCAAGATAAAAGCCAGCAAAGTCCTGGACACACTCTTGACAATCTGAAACCCGGTTGCTCACTAGATTTATCGTTCCTGTTAGCAAAACTCATAGGAACTGGGTTTCTAAAACCCATGCGTCAGCCTTGAAACTGTCCGAAGCGTTGATAGATAAATTAGCTAAATGTTCGATCGCCCTAGCTGTTCAAAAATTGATTGAACGGGCGATCGAAAAAATTAAGGAGACAGTCGCCACACCTTAATCGTGTCGTCAAAACTGCCACTGATCAGAGTTTTGTCTTGAGGATTAAAAGCCAAATCCACCCAGGTAGAATGACCCTTCAGCGTACCCGCGATTTCGCCGGAACTCATGCGCCACAGCTTGATAGTCCCGCTCAAATCCGCGCTGGCGAGTTTGTCTCCGTCGGGACTGAAAGCCAAGGACTTAACCTTGTCGGAATGGCCGATCAAAGTCCGTAGCAGAGAACCGTTGGGCTGCCCGGAGTGATTATTTGCGCTGATATCCCACAGCTTCACCGTCTTGTCCCAACTGCCACTGGCGAGAGTTTGACCGTCCGGGCTGATGGCCAGAGACCAAACCGCCTCGGAATGACCCCAAAAAGTGTCTTTGAATTCTCCAGTCTGCCAGTTCCACAGGTTGATCTTACCGTCGCTGCTGCCGATCGCCAAAGTTTCTCGATCGGGACTGAAAGCCACCGACTGCACCTCGTCCAAAACCCCCTTGAGAGTTTGCAACTCGGCCCCGCCTTCGACTTGCCACAACTTCAAAGTTTTGTCCTTACCGACACTGGCCACAGTCCGGCTATCGGGACTGAAAACCACCGAGAACACGCCGTCTTGGTGTCCCTCCAAAGTCCGAATTAACTTGCCCGAATAGAAATTCCACAATTTAATCGTACCGTCAACGCCACCGCTGGCGATCGTCCTGCCGTCGGGACTGACTGCCACCGACCACACCGGCCCCAAATGTCCGGCTAAAACCTTGAGCAGCTTGCCGTGACGCTTGTGCAGCAGGTGAATTGTGCCGTCGTTATTCCCGCTGACAATCACGCGGCCCTGGGGAGCAACTGCTACCGCCCAAACCGGGTTTTTGTGTTGATCCGCCAGAGTCCGTACAGCCGGCCCTGACGGCGATGCCTCACCCCGGAAATTCTGCATGGGGGGCGGATTGAACCGAATTTCGGGAATGCTAGAAGCAGGCTCACCAGAAGTGAAAGCCTGCGGTGCAGGAGATGGCAAGCGAACACCCAGCACTACGGACAGCAGGGCAACCGTAGTTGCTCCCCACATGGCCAAAGTCCACTTGGGTTTGCTGAGAATCACGTCTACCGGTGCCGGGCCGTATTTCATGTCTGTGAGAATTGCCTCGGTCGAGCGATAGCGTTTTGATGGTTCTCGCTGCACCATTTTATCCAGAATGCGGCCGAGTCGCGCCGAAACTGGTACTTTCAAATAATGTCTCCAAGTCCAACTTTCGGCTTTGATGTCAAACAAATCAAAGGGCGACATTCCCGTTAACAAGTGAATGCAAGTGACGCCCAAACTGTAGATGTCGCTGCTCTTAATCGCTTGGCCTTTAATTTGTTCCGGGGCCGCGTATTCCGCAGAACCTGTCACCGTTTCGGTTTTGAGCGGCCCACTATTAGCCGGAATTGCCGCGCCGAAATCGACTAAAACTAGCCCAGAGGCACTTTCTTGGGACACTCCATGTAAATCCTCTTTCCCTGCCAAAGCTGGGGATGCTTGGGGAGTTTTCCGGTGAATAATATTGGACGGTTTGATATCTCGGTGAATCAGTTGATTTTCGTGAACAAATTGCAGGACTGGCAACAATTCGCTCAGCAGATACCAAATTTGAATTTCTTTAACAACACCTTTTTCTGAAAGCCGATCGGCTAAATTGCGGCCTTCGATGTATTCTTGGACTAAATACTGGCAGCCTTCGACTTCAAAAGATGCCAGCAGTTTCGGTATTTGCGGATGTTTGCCCAACTCGTCGAGAACTGACGCCGAGCCGCGAAATGTCCGGTTTTGCTGTGTGCCACCGTCTGCGGCTGCTGCTGAGCCGCAGAACTGTTGAATGACGCAGCGGGGTTGCGAAGGTTGGTCTTCATCGACTGCTAAGAAGGTGCGACAACTGAGACTTTGACCGAGGGTGTGAAAGACTCGGTAGCGGCCTTTTAGCAGCAAGTTCGACTCGCAACTTTTGCATACTGTCGCGCGATCGAGATTTTGGGGCTTCTGGCAATGGGGATTGATGCAGTAACTCATTTGTCTTTCCGCTGGAGACCCCCGTCCGACATTATTGCTGGTGGGGGAGGAAAGCGGGGCGGTGCGTGCCGCTTCCTGTGGACAAATTAAATAATTGGAATCTTTGCTTGATCATAATTGTTTCCCAGATTTTCGCCACAATTGCTGCCGTCGATCGCGCGTAAATAATTGCTGACTTTCCTGCGAGCGAGGTTTAATAGGTCGATCGTACCGAGCTCATTCGAGCGATCGGCGGGATTTGCTGTTACCGAATTACGTTATACTGTCATTGCGAATACTTTCAGTGCGATCGCAAGCATTGCCAAAGCTATCGCGAGGCATTGCCAAACATCGGCGATTCTTTGTTCTATGGAGTGAATCTAAAAGTTGAAATTTCCCATGTCAAATCGACTAAGCGATTAAAAATTAGGCAATTTTTGCCAAACTAACTATAGCGGTTCTCAGGAATGTAAGGTATTCTTCCAATGCCCAATGCCCCATGCCCAATGCCCGATGCCCAATGCCCAAGAACACCTCATGTTACTGAGAAAGGCTATACTAACTTTTAACTATTACTTATGCCCTTAATTCGCGTACCCAAACCTTGGGAAATTCTCGAACCCCAAATTACCCCAGAAACAGCCTTTCTCAACCGCCGCCGCTTCATGACAAACTTAATCGGCGCCGGCGTGACTGCTTCGCTGCTGCCACTGACCGGCTGCCAAAGCAATGCTAGCTCAAAAACTGCTCTGGATCAAAGCTCAACCCAAGCATATTCGGAATTGAGCCGGAATCCCGCCTTTGCGAAAGTCGATCGAGCGATTACCGACGAAGCCTTAGCTACAAAATACAACAATTTTTACGAATACGGCGGCACAAAATCAATTTGGCAAGCCGCTCAAGCTTTGCCAACAGAAAACTGGAAAGTTGAAGTAGGCGGTTTAGTAAAAAATCCCCGCACTTATGATATTGACGACCTCAACAAAAAATTTCCTATCGAAGAACGAGTTTATCGATTTCGCTGTGTAGAAGCCTGGGCGATGGTAGTTCCTTGGGTCGGATTTCCCATGAAATTACTGATGGCTGATGTCGAACCGCAATCGAAAGCTAAATTCGTTCGCTTCACCTCATTTTACGATCGCAAAATAACTCCCGGCCCCGGTTTAATGTCGCAATTTTATCCTTGGCCTTATACAGAAGGTCTGCGAATTGAAGAAATGGCGAACGATTTAGCATTTTTCGCCACAGGCTTGTATGGTCGAAGGCTACCAAAGCAAAATGGTGCGCCGCTGCGGCAAGTGATTCCTTGGAAATACGGTTTTAAGGGCGCAAAGTCGATCGTCAAAATTGAATTTGTCGAACAGCAGCCCGCCACTTTTTGGAATACAATCGGCCCCAACGAATACGCTTTTGAAGCAAATGTCGAGCCCGACAAACCGCACCCCAGATGGTCGCAGGCCAGCGAACGCATAGTCGGTCCCGGTAACAGTTGGTCGTGGGAAACTCGCCCAACTTTGCCCTACAACGGTTACGGCGAATATGTGGCGAGTTTGTACAGTTAATTAACTACGCGAGATGTAATTTGAGAAACAGGCTTTTCTGCTTCTCAAATTATTAATTTATCTCTTTTCTCTTTCTCTGCGCCCTCTGCGTTCTCTGCGGTTAATAAAAAAATTATTTTTTTCGGTTCAGCAAAATGAAATACAGGACACGGCATTGCCCTATCCCTACCCTATACCTTCACTTTGTTTTTAAATTTTACCTTAAATTTGAAGTCCATCGACTACAATAAAAATTGATGAATCTACCAAGGAATTGTTAAATGGTAACAACAACATCAACTCCCATCGAGCAGCAAACTACCCCAGAAAACCGAGTTATTTTAAAAGGTGTCAGTTGGTCAACTTTTAAAGCATTGGTGGCAGATGTTGGGGACGAGAGAGCTTGGAGAATTGCTTACGATGAAGGAGTATTAGAAATCAGGATGCCACTGGAAGAACACGAAGAACCCAAACGACTGATAGAAAGCTTTGTGGAAGCTATTGTAGATGAGCTGGAAATTGAACTTAGAAGTCTTGGTTCGCTGACTCTTGAACGAGAAGATTTAACTCGTGCTGTCGAACCTGATTCCTGTTTCTACATTCAAAATGAATCTTTAGTTAGAGGCAGAAATATCAATTTGCCAAATGACCCGCCGCCCGATTTAGCAATAGAGTCGGATTACACGAATTCTTCTGTTAATAAAGATTCCATATATGCTGCTCTTGGTGTTCCCGAACTGTGGAGGTATCGCCGAGAATCTCTGCAAGTTTATCAACTTGTAGATGGAAAATATGAAATGTGCGATCGGAGTTTAGCATTTCCCTTTTTACCAGTTGCTGAAATTCCCGGTTTCATAGAACAAAGCCGAACAATCGGACAGCGTGCTGCTGTGCGTTTGTTTCGGCAAAGAATTAGAGAAATTTTGCCAAATTAAAAATAACACTTACATCTCTCCTTAACTCTTTCTCTGTGCCCTCTGCGCCCTCTGCGGTAAAAAAACTCTTTATTGTTCGCAAAACTCTGCAACCCTCCGCCAAACTCGATCGCACAAATCTGGTGCGCTAACATCAAACCATTCAATTTGAGGATAGGCCCGAAACCAAGTCCCCTGTCTCTTCGCAAATTGCCGCGTGTGCAAAATTGTTAATTCTTTCGCTTCTTCAAGCTTAATCTCGCCAGCCAAATATTGTTTCATTTCCTGATAGCCCAGCGTGTTCAACAGTGGCAAGTCGCAGCCGTATTTTTTACACAAATATTCTACTTCCGCGATCCAACCGCGTTCTAGCATTTGTTCGGTGCGCTGTTTGATACGATCGACCAAAACATCGATCGCGCAATCCAACCCAATTTGTAAAATAGGATAATTGGGAGGATTTTCGCCCTGCTGTTCGGAGATAGGGCGACCGGTCGCATAAAATACTTCCAGTGCTCTTAAAGTTCTTACTGGGTCATTGAGGTGAATTTTCTCAGCGGCAGAGCGATCGACCTGCTGCAACATCGCGTAACATTGAGATTGTCCGAGTTCCGCAAGCTGCGATCGCAATTCGGGCATCGGTGCTACCCTCGGAATTTTTAAACCGCGCACGATCGATTTAATATATAAGCCCGTCCCTCCAACCAACAACAGGGGGGGAGACAGGGGAAAATCGACAGCAGCAATTAAATTTTGAGCTTGTTCCTGGTAATCTGCTAGTGTCAGAGTTTCTGTCGGATCGCAGATGTCAATTAAGTGATGCGGTACACAAGTGCGATCGACCGCCGTCGGTTTTGCGGTTCCGATGTCAAATTCGCGGTACACTTGACGAGAGTCCGCACTTAGAATCGAGGATTGCAGTCGCCCCGCCAAAGCCAAAGCCACTCCCGACTTCCCCGTCGCCGTCGCCCCGCAAATCGTAATTAATCTAGGCATAAGCTGTCGCAAATTTCCCTATAAAAACTCTCAAATCCTCTCCTCTCCATGCTTTCCCCTCTCTCCTACACTGATTCACCGCGATCTGCCAGGGCATTCCTCCAGCAATCTCAAAACTATTCCCATCCCTCCCCCCGATAAATTTCCCTTCAGAAAGCCCTAGCATCGCCTTTAACGGTTTTGTGCTATAATTTTAGGAGTTTTCCCATTTTAGAAGCTTTTGGGGCTTTAGGCCTCATTATTGGAGCTATTTTTGTATGACCAGCAGCTACAGCGCCGACCAGATTCAAGTTCTCGAAGGTCTCGAAGCAGTCCGTAAACGACCGGGGATGTACATCGGTACCACCGGCCCGCGAGGACTCCACCATCTAGTTTACGAGGTTGTGGACAATTCCATCGATGAGGCGCTGGCTGGCCACTGCACTCACATCGAGATTGACATCAACGCCGACGGTTCCGTTACCGTGACAGACGACGGCCGGGGTATTCCGACCGGCATCGTTGCCAAGACTGGCAAATCGGGAATAGAAACAGTAATGACTGTACTCCACGCCGGCGGTAAATTTGGCGGTGGTGGCTACAAGGTTTCTGGAGGATTGCACGGTGTAGGTATTTCTGTTGTTAACGCGCTGTCCGAGTGGGTAGAAGTGACAGTTTGGCGCGACCAAAAAGAACATTTACAGCGCTACGAAAGAGGCAATCCAGTTACTGAACTTACTGCCAAGCCCAACAAAGGCACTCGCACCGGCACTTCAGTTTCTTTCTTGCCAGATACTCAAATATTTAGCACTGGCATTGAATTTGATTACACTACACTCGCGGGGCGCTTGCGAGAATTGGGTTACTTGAATGCGGGCGTGAGAATTACGTTTAGCGACCACCGTTTGGAACTGCTCAAAAGTAGCGAACCGCGCATCGAAACATACTGTTACGAGGGCGGAATCAAGGAATATATCGCCTACATGAACCGCGAAAAGCAGCCTCTGCACGAAGAAGTGATCTACGTGCAAGGAGAACGCAACAACGTGCAGATAGAAGTGGCTTTGCAGTGGTGCGTCGATGCTTTTAGCGACAATGTTCTAGGTTTTGCTAACAACATTCGGACGATCGACGGTGGCACGCACTTAGAAGGTTTGAAGGCAGTTTTGACGCGGACGATGAATTCGATCGCCCGCAAGCGCAACAAAATCAAAGAAAACGAGCCCAACCTCGCCGGCGAAAACGTGCGCGAAGGTTTGACAGCAGTGATTTCGGTCAAAGTCCCAGATCCGGAATTTGAAGGTCAAACTAAAACCAAGCTAGGAAATACAGAAGTTCGGGGAATTGTCGATTCCTTGGTAGGCGAAGTATTGACAGAATATTTAGAGTTTCGCCCCCAAGTAGCCGACGCTATTTTGGAAAAAGCAATTCAGGCATTTAAGGCCGCTGAAGCCGCCCGCCGTGCCCGCGATTTAGTGCGCCGAAAATCAGTCTTAGAATCGTCTCCTTTGCCTGGAAAATTAGCGGACTGTAGCTCTAGAGACCCCGCCCTGTCTGAGATATACCTGGTCGAGGGGGATTCCGCGGGGGGCTGTTTTTTTTCATTTCAGGAAATAAAATTAGCTGACGGCACCACAAAAACTATCAAACAGATAGTTGACGAACAAGCAGAAGGTAAAGAACACTTTTGCTACACCATTCGCGAGAGTGGAAACATTGGGTTTGAGCGAATAACTAATGCTCGGATGACTAAAGCAAATGCTGAAGTTGTCAAACTGACATTAGACAATGGGGAGACAATAACTTGCACTCCCGACCATCCATTCATGTTGCGGGATGGCACTTACAAAGCAGCCGCCATGCTGACACCGGATGATTCATTAATGCCGTTCCACTGCAAGTTGTCGGAAAAAAACAAACAGGGTCAGGGACTTAACGGTTACGAAATGGTTTGGAATCCCAACAGTGATAAGTGGATTTACACCCATCTTTTAGCGGATTTCTACAACCTGAAACATGGCGTTTATCTCGCATCTGACGGCAATCACCGCCATCACGTTGACTTTAACAAACTCAACAACAATCCGACAAATATTCAGCGATTGCCTGCTGAGGAGCACTTGGCTCTTCACCGCGCGAACCTTGAGAAAACCTTGCACAGGCCCGATGTCATTGAAAAGAGCCGTCAAGCTCACATGACCGATGAATTTCGGGCGATGATGAAAGAGCGGATGCGGCAGCCTGAAACGCGACAAATTCTTTCGGAACAGGCGAAAGCTCAGTGGGAAGATGAAGAGTATAAAGCTTACATGATGAGCAAGTGGCGGGAGTTTTACGATAGTGATGAAACTTATCGCCAGCAAAATAATGAACTGCTGAACCAAGCGCAGCAAGAGTATTGGAGTAGTGAAGAAAACCGTTTGGCTCAGTCGGAACGGGTGAGTAATCATTTTGCTAACAATCCTGAAGCACGGGAGACTCATTCTCAACTTGCTAAAGAACAGTGGCAAGATGAGAATTTGTTGGAGTGGCGGCGCGAAAAAACTAAGGAACAGTGGACGCCGGAGTTTCGCCAGAAACGTAAAGCGACTTTGAAGGAAACTTATTACCGCCAGACGCTGGAAGCTTTGAAGACAGTCCACCTGAAAGAAGGTTGGATGAATGTAGATGCTTACAATCTTTATCGCCGCATGAAGGGTGATAAGACTTTGTTGAAGTTTGAGACGTTTTGCGATCGCTACTTTAATGGTGATGAAGTATATGCTCGCCAAGCGGTTCGGAATTACAACCACCGCGTTGTGTCGATCGAACATTTGGAGGAACGCTACGATGTTTACGACATCGAAGTGCCCAACAGTCACAACTTTGCATTAGCTGCGGGAATTTTTGTCCACAACAGTGCCAAACAAGGGCGCGATCGCCAATTCCAAGCAATCCTGCCTTTGCGCGGTAAAATTCTCAACATTGAGAAAACCGACGACGCCAAAATCTACAAAAATAACGAAATTCAATCGTTAATTACAGCCCTGGGTTTGGGCATCAAAGGCGAAGAATTCGATCCGGGTCAATTGCGGTATCACCACATCGTAATTATGACTGACGCTGACGTAGATGGTGCTCACATCCGCACGCTGTTGCTGACTTTCTTCTACCGCTATCAGCGGGCACTTGTAGAACAAGGTTACATCTATATTGCTTGTCCTCCTCTCTATAAAGTGGAACGGGGACGCAATCATTACTACTGTTACAGCGATCGCGAAATGAACAATCTCGTCCGCAATGAATTTCCGGCGAATGCTAATTACACGATCCAGCGGTTCAAAGGTTTGGGCGAAATGATGCCGACACAGTTGTGGGATACAACGATGAACCCAGAAACTCGGACGCTGAAACGGGTGGAGATTGAAGACGCTGCTGAGGCCGATCGCATCTTTACGATCTTAATGGGCGATCGTGTCGCCCCCCGCCGCGAATTCATTGAAACCTACGGCCCCAAACTCAACCTCCTCGACTTGGACATCTAAATTAGCCAGTAGTCAGTAGTCATTAGTCAGTAGTCATTAGTCATTAGTCATTAGTCATTAGTCATTCGCTAACAGCCAATGACTAAGGACTAATGACTAAACTGCTTGTGCCTTCTACCTTCGGAGGCCTTCTGCGGAGTCTAGGTTTTGTTATAAAAATTAATACAATCTCTCATCAAATCGATCTAAGGTAAATGCTTAGGTAAATTTTAGATTTTTGGCGCATCCATCAGCTACCACAAAAATAGAAGGTTGGACAGTATAGCATGAGCATCAATTTAGCGACCAAATTGCGTGAGGGAACGAAAAAGTCCCACACAATGGCAGAAAACGTCGGTTTTGTCAAGTGTTTTTTAAAAGGCGTTGTAGAAAAAACTTCTTACCGGAAGTTAGTAGGAAACCTCTACTTTGTCTACTCGGCAATGGAAGAGGAAATGGAACGCCAAAAGCAGCATCCGGTTGTTTCAAAAATTTACTTTTCTGAGTTGAATCGCAAACACAGCTTAGAGCAAGATTTATTTTACTACTACGGTGCGAATTGGCGCGAACAAGTAGCTCCGTCAGCAGCAGCTAAAGCTTATGTGGAGCGAATTCGCGAGATTTCGGCGATCGCGCCGGAACTGTTAGTAGCTCACTCTTACACTCGCTACCTTGGCGATTTATCCGGCGGACAAATCCTGAAGGGAATTGCCCAACGCGGGATGAATCTTTCCGAGGGAGAAGGCACTGCTTTCTATGAATTCCAGGATATTCCTGATGAAAAAGAATTCAAGGGTAAGTACCGTCAGGCAATGAATGAACTGCCGATTGACGAAGCAACAGCAGAGCGAATTGTTGACGAAGCTAATGCAGCTTTTGGCATGAACATGAAGATGTTCATGGAGTTAGAAGGCAATTTGATTAAAGCAGTTGGTCAGATGCTTTTCAATACCCTGACACGGAAGCGCGGTGGTGCCAGTACCGAATTGGCTACTGCTGATTGAGTTAAAGCTCACTGGGGATAATTTGAGCCTCGTTTAAGAGGAAAAACTTAAATCCTGGGGGTTTGATGGCTGCTTTTACAGTCACCAAATCTCCGGGATTTTGCATGGTGTTTGAATTGCGGGCGATCGACTTTTTAACTCATATCGTTTCCGGTTGTATCGGAATGATTTAACCGCAGAGGTCGCAGAGAACGCAGAGGGAGAGAATACAGAGAGGAATAATTCCGATGCTACCGGATTTGATATCACAATTCAACACTATCACCTTCCCACGCCGCGATCGGGAGGCTCCTCGTCCGGGACAGGCAAAGAACTGGGCCTTACCTGCCCCTCCAAATACTTGCTCAAAGCGTAAGCGATATCTCCACGAGTCATCGGCTTCAAAGGATTAATCTTATTAGTTGCCAGCTCAACATTAACAAACCCTTCATAAAGTGCAGTAGCCAAAGACTTTCTAGCCCAATTAGGAATTTCGCCTGCATCTGGATACTTAGCTAAAATTTCGGAAATGCTGGGTTCGGGAAACTGAAAAACCCCGTAAGCTTGAGCAAAAATCGCCAAAGCTTCAGCGCGAGTCACCCTTTGATTGGGGAAAAACATTCCGTCGCGATATCCACTCATCGTTCCCGTTTTCAAAACAGTTTGAATCGCACTGTAAGCCCAGTAACTCTTCGGTACGTCCGGCAATTCCCTATCCGGTTTCTGAGCGGTTTTCCGGCGTTCCAAACCAAAAGTTTTCACTAAAATCACCGCCAAATCGGCGCGACTGACAAGGCCATCAGCATTAAAATTACCACTAGCATCTTTATTCATCAATCCGGCACTCACAACCCGATCGATCGGGTCAATTATTTGTTGAGATTGAACCGCCATTGGGACTCCTTGCATTAGCGCGATCGCCAAAAAAATACTCACTAACATTTTCACGATTTTAATCCTTTCTGTCGCTAAAACCATCATGAAAACAGCAGTAATATTTTTTAGGGTTCCATCGGTATTATTCGGTGGTTTCGGCGGTGCGCGAGATTTGGGGATTATATATTAAAATCAAAGATTGGCTTCCGGCAAAGCGCCCTGCATTTTACCCAGCCAATCAATCAAATTATCCAATTGCTTTTGGGCCGTCAAAACCGCCATACCTCGAATAGTAACCTTCCCCTTGCTGTAGACAAAACGAGAGCGCAAATGTTCCGGCAAATTAGCCTTGAGCAAATTCCAAGCAGGCTCTTCCATCGTAGTTTCCAAAACTATGTTCTGCTTATTCTCCGGTTTGATCCGAGAAAAACCGATTTTTTTAGCGATTTGTTTGAGTTCGACCACACGGATAAGTTGTTGGGCTGGCAGAGGAATTGGCCCATAACGATCGCACCAATCAACCTGAATCTGCTGTAACTCTTCTGGAGTATTAGCAGAAGCCACAGACCGGTAAGCGCTCATCTTTTGATCCAAATCTGCGATGTAATCTGCAGGAATAAACGCCGTCAAAGTTAGGTCAATTTGCGCGTCCTCAACTTTCGGAATTTCCTGACCCTTAATTTCCCGAATAGCCTCCTCTAACATTTCAGCATACAAATCAAAACCGATCGCCTCCATTTGACCAGATTGTTCAGTACCCAAAACATCACCCGAACCGCGAATTTCCATATCTCGGACAGCCAACTGATAGCCCGAACCCAACTGGGCAAACTCTTGAATAGCCCGCAGCCGCTGCCTTGCAGCATCAGACAGTTGGTTCTGCTTCGGATAAAACAGCCAAGCGTGAGCTTGAATCCCCGCGCGTCCCACCCGTCCCCGCAACTGGTAAAGCTGACCCAAACCAAACTTCTGCGCGTCTTCAATTAAAATTGTATTGACTCGCGGAATATCCAAACCCGACTCAATAATCGTCGTGCACACCAAAATATCAAACTCCGCCGCACTGAAAGTCAGCATGATGGATTCTAATTCCGAAGCCTCCATTTGACCGTGGGCGATCGCAATTCTGGCAGACGGAACCATCTCCTGCAACTGAACTGCCAACTCATCAATCCCCTCAATCCGCGGCACCACGTAAAAAACCTGACCGCCCCTGTCTAATTCTTGACGAATTGCCGATCGCACCACTTCCGGGTTATAGGGAGCCAAATGCGTCTGAATCGGGCGCCTGGAAGGAGGCGGAGTCGAAATCAAACTCATCTCGCGAATCCCCGACAGCGACATATACAAAGTCCGGGGAATCGGCGTTGCTGTCAGAGTTAGAACATCTACCTCTGTTTTGAGAGATTTAATTGCTTCCTTTTGCTTAACCCCAAACCGCTGTTCTTCATCCACCACCAACAAGCCCAAATCCCGAAATTTAATCGCTTTGCTCAAAACAGCTTGAGTACCGACAATCACATCTAATTCCCCAGTCGCCAAACGCTTGTGAATCTCCCGGCGCTCGGTTTCAGTGCGAAAGCGATTCAGCAAACCAACTTCGATCGGATAAGGGGAAAAACGCTCCGAGAGCGTGTGATAGTGCTGTTGGGTCAAAATCGTCGTCGGAGCGAGCAAAGCCACCTGCTTGCCCGCCGTAACCGCCTTAAAAATCGCTCTCAGAGCCACTTCTGTCTTACCAAAACCGACATCGCCGCACACCAAGCGATCCATCGGTCGATCGCCCTCCATATCGCGTTTCACATCTTGAGTTGCCTTCAACTGATCCGGCGTCGGCTGGTAAGGAAAAGAATCCTCTAATTCTTGTTGCCAAGGCATATCAGGAGGAAAAGCGTAACCTGTTTGTTGAGCTCTTTTAGCATAAAGATTCAACAAATCTACCGCTAATTTCTTAACAGCTTTGCGAACCTTGGTTTTAGTTTTTTCCCAAGTTTGACCTGTCAGCTTGTTTAAATCCGGTACTTTATCGGCTACAGTCCGAAACCGCGACAAAGCGCCCAATTGATCTGCCGCCACCCTCAGAGTACCGTCAGCGTATTGAATCAATAAATATTCGCGAGTTTCCCGATCAATCGTCAAACGTTCCAACTTGATAAATTTACCCACTCCATGCTGGCGGTGAACCACATAATCACCAGGGCTTAATTTATTCGGGTCTACTTGCTTAGAAGCAGCACGGCGGCGCTTGCGGACGTAGCTAAAAGTAGCGAGAGAATGCTGACCGTAAAATTCCCGATCGGTAATTAACACAATCCGAAAAGTCGGCAGAATAAAACCTTCCAATTCTGCCAGCCCGCTGTACTTCAAAGCAACCGGAACGTGCTGCAATTGCAACTTATCGATCGCCAAATAATCACGCGGATTTACCACAAACTGAGCCGGACAGTCGTGTTCCGAGAGCAAAGAAACAGAACGGCTGGGTTGAGCCGAAACCAGGAAAATAGTAAAACCCCGATCGCGCTCTTCCCTGAGCATTTGAGACAGCTTAGCAAATTGGTGAGGCATCACCGGCACAGGGCGAGAAGCCAAATTAATCGCAGACGGTAGCTGGTCGCCCTCCGCAGAGCTTTGAAGTTTTTTCGCCGTAGAATCTTCGGCTAATTCAGAAAGTTCTAGCCGCTCGAAAGCTGCGACATCTGCCATAGATTCAGCAAAAGTGCGGTGAATTTTCGGAACTTTCAAATGAGAAATTGGCAACTTTTCTGTTCCCGCCTCCGCAACAACAGATTCCCGCTCGCAATTTTTCCACTGTTGCTCTGCATTCTCAAACCAGCGGTCGCTGTGACCTTCGCACCCTTGTGGTTCGTCAATAACAACTAAAGTATTTTCTGGCAAATAATCCAACAAAGATGCGGGTTTTTCAAACGCTAAACCCAACAGCCTGCGGACAAATTTTTCGGTTTCATTTTCTGGGTCAACAGAGCCTAGATGGTTGATTTCGTCAACCTTTTTTTCAGATAAAACTGCTTTAATAATTGTGTTAAAATTAGTGGGAGTTAAAACTAATCGATCGACCTTATCGAGCGATCGCTGGGAAGACGGATCAAACTCTCGAATTTGCTCCAAATCATCCCCAAACCACTCCAGCCGCACTGGCAACTCCGCCGCTACCGGAAATACATCGACAATATCACCCCGGCGACTCCACTGGCCCTCCATTTCTACCAGAGTCACTCGATCGTACCCCATCGACACCAGTTGACGATCCAGTATCTTCGAGTCTTGAACCGCACCTCGCTTCAGCGTCAGACAGTAGGGTTCAAAAGCAGCAGGTGGCGGCAAGTGAGACTGGAGAGCTCTTTCGGTAGCTACAATCGCGATCGGCTTAGAATTAGCGTTTGTTTCTCGTTTCTCGACCAAATCCGCCAGCACCTGCATTTGCCCCCACGTCATTTCGTTCTCGTCGGAGTAAGATAGCTCGTAGGGTGAAGCCTCCGAAGTCGGGTAAAAATGTACGGTTTGCCAGCCCATCGCCTCTAAAGAGGCAACCCAGCGGCCGGCTTCTTCTAAAGTAGCCGTTACTGCCAATAAGTTTCGCCCCTCTTGCTGTGCGAGGGCGGAAGCTACCAAACTTTTAGGCAACCGGGCGATGCCGGACAGTTGCAAGCAGCGATGGCGCTTGAGCTTGTTGAGGAGTTCTGTTGCTAGGGGCGATCGCCCCAGGGTACGAATTATTGAAGAGAAAGTCATGCGCTTTTAATTTTAATCCCCGATCGGCGAAGGCTCTTTCCCTTTGCCTGTTAAGGAGATTGTACGACAAACATCCATGATTGTGCCGCTCTGCTGTTGACGCCTGGGAACTTAACTGGAGATAGATTTCTGCTTTAATGTGTCGATCCAGCGATCGGGATCGAGCCCGGGACGTTAATCTAGTGACAGGTTTAGAAAAAATTTCGATTTTGCGATCGAGATTCGCAGCTTCCAGACCTCTCCTGTGACTGCACCCAAAGACGGATACCCTGCCACGTACTCAAGTTGTGAAGATCGAAGAATTTTAGACATTAGGGAAATCCCCCAGATACTGGCGGCGTCGTCAATCTAAAATCTAAAATCTAAAATCTAAAATCGACTAACCGGGCACAGCGCTTTGCCGTTACTACCGAAAATTTTAGAAATGTCCCCAAGTACCGATATTCTGATTGTTCTCCTGCTGGTTTTCCTCAATGGCTTATTTGTGATGTCAGAGATGGCCATCATCTCTGTACGGAAGGTGAGACTGCAACAGATGGCCAACCAAGGTTCGATCAATGCCCGCGTAGCTTTGGATCTGGCTAATGCCCCCAATCAGTTCTTGCCGACAGTTCAAATCGGGATTACGATGCTGGCCATTCTGTCGGGCGCTTTCGGAGAAACGACGATTTCTAGAAGGGTAGAGCCTTTGTTGCGCCTGATCCCTGCCCTTGCGCCCTACTCTCAGACGATCGCCTCAGTAGTAGCAGTTTTAACGATCACTTATCTGACCCTAATTATCGGCGAACTTGTGCCGAAGCGGCTAGCGCTCAACAACCCGGAGCCCATCGCCTCAAGCGTAGCAATTCCCATGCGAATGCTCTCAAAAATTGGCGCTCCTGCGGTTTATCTGTTAAGTCATTCCACTGACTTAGTAATGCGGATCATGGGGATTGTGCCTTCAACAGAACCGCAAGTTACAGAGGAAGAAATTAAAGTTTTAATCGAGCAAGGAACAGAAGCCGGAACCTTTGAAGAAGCCGAACAAGATATGGTGGAAAGAGTGTTTCGTTTGGGCGATCGGCGAGTCAGCGCCTTAATGACCCCGCGTCCCGATCTTACCTGGCTCGACCTCGACGACTCAGTGGAAGAAAACCGCCAAAAAATGCTCGGCAGTGGTCATTCTCGGTTTCCCGTTTGTCAGGGAGGGCTCGACAACGTTGTCGGTTTAGTACACGTTACTGATATGCTGTCTCGGACTTTAACTGGTCAACCCCTAGATTTAAGCGCTTCTTTACGACGACCGTTATTTGTACCGGAAAGCACGCGGGGTTTAAAAGTATTAGAACTTTTCAAACAATCTAGCAATCAAATTGCCTTGGTAGTAGATGAATACGGGGTAATTCAAGGATTGGTTACAGTCAACGACATTTTGGTCGAACTCGTTGGCGACTTTCCCTCAATAGAAGATGCTGACGAGCCGGAAGCCGTGCAGCGCGAAGACGGTTCTTGGCTGTTAGACGGAATGCTAGCAGTTGAAGATTTTTTTGAGCTGTTTGGAATCGAAGAGTCAGCAGAACACAAAGGAAGTTACCACACAATGGGCGGTTTTGTGATTACAAATTTGGGCAAAATTCCCACAGCAGCAGAGCATTTTGAGTGGAACGGTTTGCGCGTGGAAGTAGTGGATATGGACGGGAATCGAGTTGATAAAATCTTGGTAATGCCGATCGACTCAGCGGGCGATCGACCTAAAACCGAACCAAAAACCTAAAACTAAAAACCATGTAATTTTAATCCATCGACATAATACCCGTAGGGGCGGGTTCACCAACCATCATCGCCGGAAACAAACAATCTCAAAAACCCGCCCCCACCCAACGATAAATCATCACCTACATTTAGGAATTAAATATAAATATCAGGTTGATGTGAATTATTGGTGAGTGGGGCGGGTTTTTATATATTGTTGGTTATCGTTATATATTGTTGGTGAACCCGCCCCTACGAGTTCGCAAATTGTACAATAACGAATCAACCAGACATAATATCACTTCTTCTTTTTTATTTCATCTTTCCGCAAAGATTCCAGAATAGAACGGCCCACATAATTGCTGAAAACTACCTCTCCAGCTTGATTGTAGTGGCAGCAGCTATCTACATAAACAGCATCTTTTGTCTTGTCAAAAACATTGACAGCATTCACTAGAGTGATATTATTTTTTTCTAAATTAGGAAACTTTTTGAAAAGAGCCGGATATCCAATTTGCACAGCTTTAGCATAAGGAGTATCCTTGTTAAAAGCAATCTGCTTTTCGGCTTCACCAAACACCCTTTTCGTCTGATAATATTGATTAGGCTGAAGAACATGAAAATAAGGCACCTTACTAGCAGACAGCACTTTTTGCATAAAAATTGAACTTTTCGCCCAATTCTGGGCCATTTGTTCAAAAGCAGCATCATCTTTTATAACAGAATTGTTAAGATTGATATAAATCACGCTGCCGCCGTCATCTTTTTTTTGTTTAGTCCGTTCTTTTTCAAACTTAATAACATCGGTTTTATAGTTATTAACTAGATTTTGAACGTAAACAGAAGTCAAAGCATCGCACGCAGCTAAAGAACAGTTTTGCAAACGTTCCAAACCCTGACTAATCCTAGCTTTATTTTCTTGGATTCTGATAGTTGCTTTCATCGCTTTGGTAGAAAGGCTATTATTCGCCAAGCTAGTCAACGGCAAAATATGCTGAATGCTTGGCATCGCCAAATCGACTTGATTTTTATTGTTTAAGTTAGAAAGTGCTACTTCATTAAAACCATCTATATTGACGACCAGATCCAGTTCTTGCCCTAAAGCCAAAAAATAGTTTAAAATCAATAATTGCTGGGGTTGTTTGTAGCCACCGGTAGCAAAAGACAAAATTACAAATTCTTTATCTTTCAAACCCGGAAGCTGCTTGAGGTATTGAGGTAAAATTTTGTTTTGAACTTCAAATATTCCATAATTAGAAGCCACAGAACCGCCAAAAACTCCGATAATAAATTGATTGGGTTTAGTCTTTTTGAAAGGGTAATCGTAAGGTGAGAGAAACCCATAGTTGTTATTTTTAAAACCGGGGCGAAAGTCAGGGCCTGGTTTCTGAATGAACCCAAAAAAAGGATGAAATCTTTCGACTATAGACTCATTGAGTCGCACTCCTTCTAAATTAATTCCCAAGGCAGATTTATCTTGCGTCTTTTCTCTCGTATAGAAAAATTGCTTGTGCTTGACAAAATACCATGCCAGGGAGCCAAGTTCCAGGAAAACCAGTAAAAGCACTAAATTAATCAAAGTTATCTTGAGGAATTCTTGCCCTTTTTTGAGAAATTTTAAATCTTTCATAAACCTCTATTTCGACTCTCTTACTACTTTAATAATGGAACTAGAAACATAGTTTGCCAATACTTCGTCTCCGACTGAATTATAGTGGCAGCAGGCATCTTTGTAAACCGTCTCTTTTGTATTGTCTAAAATATTCACTGCGCTAAAAACATTAACCCCAGCTTTTTGCAAATCATCGACTTTGGACAACAATACCGGATAACCTTTTTTCACACCTTCAATGTAAGGACTCTTGTTGTCGATCGCGATTTCGTTTTCCTTGGCGGTAAACGCTCGCTTAGTGGGATAATACTGGTTGGGCTGGATAAAGTGAAAATACTTAATCTTTCTACTTGATAAAATTTGATTCATCCCGATCGACGATTCATACCACATCGATGCCATTTTGTCAAAAGCAGCGGCCTCCTGCAAAACAGAGTCAGCTTTGGGAATGTACACTATACTGCTATTTGCCGTGTCTGGGTTGGATGGTTTGACTTGCGAATCGTACTTGACAACGGCTTGCTGGTAATTGTTGACTAATTGTTTCACCTGTAGCGAGGTGACAGCGTGACACAAAGCAAGTTGACAAGTTGGTAATTTGTCAATACCTGCTTTCAACTGTTTTTTGTTTTCGTTAATTTGCACGATCGAGCTCATCGCTTCCGGTGACAAGTTGTTGTTGGCTAAACCAGTCAGAGGCTGTATGTGCTGAACGCTGGGCATTCCTATTTCTACTTGGGCTTTGTTGTTTAAATTTGACAGTGCTACTTCGTTAAAACCGTCAATATTAATGACTAAATCTAACTCTTGACCCAAAGCCAAAAAGTAATTTAAAACTAATAATTGTTGGGGCTGTTTGTAGCCGCCGTTGCCAAAATTTAAAACAATAATTTCTTTGTTGGCAAATTCTGGATAAGTCTTCAATTTGTTAGACAATCTGCGATTGACGTATTCATCAACTGCAAAATTATTTGCAACTGAACCGCCAAAAACTCCGATAATAACTTGATTTTTATTGGTTTTAACAAAGGGATATTCGTATAGTGAAAAAAAGCCTTGTTTGTTGACTTTTAACTTTAATTTTTCATTGGTGAAAGCACCTTGTTTGAGTACATAGCCAAAAAGTGGGTGCAGTCTTTCTACGATAGATTCATCAAGTCTAATGCCGCTCCTTTCAATATCTTCTACTACTTTTTCTTTGGCTTTAGTTCGGGTATAAAAAAATTGTTTTTGATTGATAAAATAAAAAGCTAGCGATAAAGCTTCCAGACAAATAAAGGCGATCGCCAAATTAACCGCGATTATAATTAATATGTTTTTGCTTTTTTTTAGCGCCGTTGAATCTTTCATGAAATTTGACTGATTACGGTTGTTTTTTGGGTACTTGAGACTGCTTCAAATTTTCGCACAAATTTCGGTTAATCAGGATACTAGCCAGCCGATGTCCGAGTTCATTCCAGTGACCTCCACAGGGTACAGAATTATCAAAACCGTGGGCGCAGACTTGATATTTTTCCGTGTAACCTTGGATCTGTTCGGATAAATTTAGTACCCGAAAACCCTCGCGCGCGCCCAATTTTTCCAGCCGCCTATCGGGATAAAACAAATCCTGAATGTTGTTTTTTTTCATAAAATCTTTTCGCCGATCGGCCTCCGGTCTAACTTGCATCGGATCGCCGATTGTCACCACCAAAAAATCAGCATTTTTCTGCACGACTTCATTCCGCATCGTCACAATCAAACCCTCTGTCACCCTCCAAGCCTCTTCCCAAGCTGCATTCTCAGGTTCCTTGAGGTTTTTGGTACTTAAAGTGGTAAAATCCTCAGATAACTCGCGCTTTTTCCTTTCTAAGTCTACTTTTTTAATAACCTGCAAAATGCGCGAATTTTTGACGATCAAACGGGGCATTCGGTCTACAAAGGAAACTGCTCTTTCGTTGCGATCGATCGGCGGCAGATTGCGAAAAGACATATCCGGTACTAACTTGCCGCTAGCATCATAAGCAAAAAATGGTCGGTAAAGGTCATATTCCAATTTCGGCGAATTATTAATCACATCATTGCCAATAAAAAAAGCAAGAATTACAATATCAGGATTGTAATCCCACACTTTTTTTCGCAGCATTATCAATTCTTGAGCAGTACCGTAACCCTGCACGCCGAAATTCATGACCTCAACATTTTTCCGTCCCTTAACAGCTTCGCAGTTGCCTAACTTTCGTTCCAATTTTGACCAGAAAGTTTGTTCGACAGGTACCTGAATTGCTTCGGTGAAAGAATCGCCCAAAACCGCAACGCGCAAAGTATTTGGAGGTTTTGCTTTGGTATGTTCACGATGATCGCGCAAACCCTCGCTATTCACCTGCACAAAACTCGCACCTTCCCCATTCCACTCGCCCGACACACCAGGTTTCAGCTTCCAGCCCAAATTCGGATCGGAAGTGTGAAAACGAGTTGGCGCCGAGTCTGCGAAATCTCCTATTTTTGGATAGCCCTCAACTTTAGCAACTCGCAATCCAATTTCACCAATTACCACCCCCATCAATAAACCGCCGAGTGTCAAACCCAAATTGACACCCAAATCTTTCAACTTGCTCATTATTTCAAAACAGCGTGTAAATAAATGGAGCAATCACAGAACCCTGACTCAATACAATCAAAGCTCCCAAAAAGACTAAAGTCACAATGAGCGGCAACAGCCAATACTTTTGGCGTTCTTTCATAAACGCCCACAAATCTTTGAGAAAATCTAAAGTTGCTTCAAACACTTAAAAAGGACGCTCCATACTAACTTTTGTTCTTGCTTTACTGGGGACGCGGTAAGTATCCATTTTCGGATTTAGTTTGCGCCGCATGGCATCTTCGCCGAAAATGTTTTTGATCACTCCCATCGGCCAAACTATCAGGTAAAAAACTATCCCTAGGACGATCGGCGTTTCGATTTTGTTAAGAATAATTCCAAAGCGCATCCACCCGTGATAAACGGGATTAAGCGATTTCGGCGCAACCAATGCTAGCAGCACCAGAACTCCGCAGATTGCCCAAGGCCACCAAGGTAGAGAATGCCGCCGCAGTAAAGGTACTGCTAAACCGAACAGCACTCCAATCAAGCCGCCAATTAGCAGCCCGAAATCGCGCAAGCCTTTTTTGTCGAGTTTTTTAATTTCTTCGCTCATTAGAAATGGGGAATTTGGAATGGGGAATTGGTTATTAGTTATTAGTTATTCGTACCAACTAATAACTAATAACTAATGACTAATAACTAAGGACTCATGACTAATCTAGTTCAAATTCATTTTTCCAAGCATCATCTTGTTTCCAAGGAATTTGTTCGGACTTGGGAAGCAAGTAATTTTCCAAAACCAGATAGTCCATTTCGGTTCGCATGAAACAGCGGTAAGCATCCTCTGGAGTGCAAACAATGGGTTCGCCTCGGACGTTGAAAGAAGTATTTACCACAATTGAACAGCCCGATCGCTTTTCAAAATGGCTGATTAAGTCATAGTAGCGAGGATTCGTTTCTTTGTGAACAGTTTGAATGCGAGCCGAGTAATCGACGTGGGTGACAGCCGGAATCTCCGATCGCGGAATGTTGAGCTTTTCAATGCCAAACAACTGCTCTTGTTCGGGAGTCATCGGAATGCGGAGACTGGATTTGACAGGTGCTACCAATAGCATATAAGGACTAGAATGGTCAATCTCGAAATAATCCGCAACTCGTTCGGCTAAGATTGACGGAGCAAAAGGTCGAAAAGATTCCCGATATTTAATTTTCAGGTTCATCACGGACTGCATTTTAGCACTGCGGGGATCGCCAATGATCGATCGACCACCCAGAGCCCGGGGCCCAAATTCCATCCGCCCCTGGAACCATCCCACCACATTTCCCTGTTCCAAAATTTCCGCCAACTGCGGCATTAATTCGGCATCGTCCAATCGATGATAGCTAGCTTTGACAGCATCCAAATATTCGAGAATTTCTGCTTCAGTAAACCTCGGGCCCAAATATGAGCCCCGCATTTGATCGTGACAAGTTAAATGAGCAACAGACTTCGCCACAGTTGCCACCGCTTGGTTCGCAGTGAGAACTTCAGTCCTCTCCTCAACCGCTGCGTTTGTAGTGACAAGTTCAGTTTTGAGGGATTCTATACTATTTGCTGTCGAGTTGGCGATCACAGTGCGAGTTTGTTCGCAATACTGATACCAAATCGCCAAAGCCGCGCCCAAAGCACCGCCAGCATCTCCCGCCGCCGGCTGAATCCAAATATCTTTGAAAATACCTTCCCGCAAGAGTCTGCCGTTAGCAACACAGTTGAGAGCAACGCCGCCGGCCAGACAAAGATAATCGACATCCAATTCTTTTTTAACTGTTCTGCAAAGTCGCAAAACAACTTCTTCGGTAACAACTTGAATGGAAGCTGCAATGTCCATTTCTCGCTGAGTCAATTTTCCTTCAGCTTGACGCGGCGGCCCTTCAAACAGTTCGTCAAACTTCTTGTTTGTCATGGTTAAGCCAACTGTATAGTTGAAATAATCCATGTTCAAACGGAAAGTTCCGTCATCTTTGAGGTCGATTAAATAGTTGAGAATCTTATCTACATACTTGGGTTCGCCGTAAGGTGCTAAACCCATGAGTTTGTATTCGCCAGAGTTGACTTTGAAGCCGGTGTAATAGGTGAAAGCTGAATAAAGCAAACCCAAGGAGTGGGGAAAATCGATTTCCCACTGAGGTGTCAGTTGGTTCCCGTCTCCCAACCAAACCGAGGTTGTTGCCCACTCGCCCACGCCGTCGAGGCACAAAACGGCTGCTTTTTGAAACGGGCTGGGGAAAAATGCCGATGCTGCGTGGGATTGGTGGTGTTCGGTAAATAGCAGAGATGGCAGTTTATTTGTTTTGCAGTTTGCTATTGCTGCCAGATCTCTTTTGAGCATGGTTTTGAGGTAAAGCTTTTCTTTGAGCCATATCGGCATGGCGGCTAGGAAAGAGCGAAAACCTTGGGGTGCGTAGGCTAAATAGGTTTCGAGAAGGCGCTCGAATTTGACTAAAGGTTTGTCGTAAAAGACTATTTGATCGAGTTCCCGCAAATCTATTTGCGCTTCTTTCAAGCAATAAGCGATCGCATTCTTAGGGAATCTGGCGTCATGCTTTTTGCGGGAAAATCTTTCTTCCTGCGCTGCTGCTATAATTTCTCCGTCGCGAATTAAGGCTGCGGCGCTGTCGTGATAGTACGCCGAGATTCCAAGTATGTTCATCGCTCTCCTCACAAATCGCAATGCGTTTGCTTTTGACTATTTAGAATAGCTAACGATTATAGCTGCATAAGTGCTGATTGGGAATTGAATTTTGCGATCGCCTCTAATTTTACCTGGATTGATGTCGGTGGGCAGCCCTCGGGCGATCGGCTCTTAGACAGCATTTAACTTAGCGCCGGCTTATCCTGCGCCCCCAAGCTCTGAAGTAAGTTGCCACCGGGAATTGATAAAATTCACCGATCAACCACAGCACAATGCCTAAATGCGACAAAAAAGCTAAGCCTGTCCAAGCTACGGGCAGCCACGACAACCGGCTGCCGGGAACCGGGGGAAAATAGTAAGCTGAAAGTCCCAGCAAGGTAGTGGGAAGGAAAACTAGACCAATAGCCGCTGCCAAGTAGGGCCATCCGAATTCTACCCCTTCGAGGTGCGCTCCTATCCACTGTTTGCCGTTCCAGTGCCAAGTTACGGGCGGTTGGCGGTCTGCCATTTGGAGCGATTGTCTTTCAACGCTTGCGGTATAAATGTGCTGGCAGAAGTTGCAAGCTAGGGCATCCATCATCGGCATGGTAGAAATTTGACCGGTGCGGCACACGGGACAGGGATATGTATCTTGAGGGTTGAAAGGTCGGGTTGATTTTTTGAAAATCTGCATAGATCAGGCTGTTTGTCAAGATATTGAGCGATCTTAACAAAGTACAGAGATTATGGGTTGGCTGATGGCGGTTTTTGTATCTAGATTAGATATCTTGCTCTCGTCAAATTCACCCCCCTTATTAAGGGGGGAAACAAGAATAATCTTGCCCCCTCCCCTTACTAAGGGGAGGGTTGGGGTGGGGTGCATTGTATTTTTGCAAGAGTTCTATTGTTGGTGATTTAACAGGTTTTTTCAGGCCTACTCGCCCCTACAGGTTAATGCGGCTTGATATTAGACCTCTTCAATAATTATTATTGTGGAACAGGCATCCTGCCTGTTCAAGACTGGCAATTCTTGCGATGTCTATTGAATGATTCGGATTAATTGCGGTGATTGTTGCTGTACCGAATTCTGGCTCCTGCCCAGTGAAGTTTTTCCCTCAAAGTGTTGAAATAAGAATAGTTTTCCCGCAAAATAATAAACTGGGCTTCGCAGTCTGCCCTCCGCACGTCTACGCGCTGTCCTGGCCAAATTGCAGTACCCAAAATGCCGTCTGTCCAGAGTTTGGTACTGAGTTCGTAATCTGCTAAAGGCCAAATGCTGACGACTGAACCGGGCGGGAGGACGATCGCCCGACTGGATAAACTCAAAGGGCAAATCGGAGTAACTGCGATCGCCTCCATTCCCGAGTGCATAATCGGCCCGTTGGCAGATGCGGTGTAGCAAGTCGAACCGGTGGGAGTTGCCACAATTAAACCGTCGCCTTGATACTGATCGACTACTTCGCCGTCAACTTCCATTTCTAGAATACAGCTCGGCATTCGATCGGCTGAAGCAGGTTTGACACACATTTCATTTAGTGCCAAAAATCGATCGCTTTGGGGTTCGAGATTGGTTCTGTTTCCCTCAAAAACTGTTGCCTGCAACATCATCCGCGTCTGCACAGCATACCTGTCTTCCGCAAGTCTGTCCCAAATCTCCTCAGTATTTTGGAAATCCTCAAAAGACTCGGTTAAAAAACCCAGATGTCCCCCCACATTCGCTGCCAAAATCGGGATGCCATCAGCCGCCAAATTCCGCGCCGCAGCTAGGGCAGTACCGTCGCCCCCCAGAACTACCGCTAAATCAATTGGGGTATTACTAGAAGCTAAAAACACCGGATACGGGTTATCTTTCGGGCCACTGGGCCCCATTAAAACCTGACAGCCGCGACTTTCTAATTGGCGGGCACACTGTTCTGCCCACCGCTGGCTGAGGGTATCTCTGGCTTTGTGGGCGATAATTACTTGTTTTAGTTGCACAACCTATCGATTTTAGATTTTAGATTTTGGATTTTGGATTGTTAGATTTTAGACTGAATTGCCGCGATCGTCCCGGTCGTAGTGCACATCGATTTGAGATTTGAGATTTGAGATTTGGGATTTTAGATGATTAGATTTTAGACTGAATTGCCGCGATCGGGACGATCGCACTGTACTCGGAAAAATATTATTCCGATGCCGCAGGGCATCTCCCCTCGGAGACTCTCCCTCTGGTTTATAGTAATTCCAAAAAGTAATCCAATTTTTGGTAAGCTGCAAACCCTTATCTCATATCAATTCCGGTTAGATCGGAATGATTAAACCACAGAGGACGCAGAGGAAGGGAAGAGAGATGAATAATTCCGATGAAGGGCGGATTTGATATCATCTGTTATGCCCAATTCTTTAATCGAAACGAAAATCTAAAATCTAAAATCTAAAATCGTATTACCCGTCGCTGCGGCTGGATTTGGGCCGTGGCCAGATAATGCTGGAATCGGCCGCGAGTAGGCTAGAAACTGCGCTCGCCCCAAAGCGGTTGAGGTGGCTGGGGTCAACAAAATAGTCATTGCGGCCAGGCCACCGCTGGGACAAGTCGCGGAAAGCGAAGCCTTTTTGCCGCGAGAGTTGCTGCATTCGCTGCCGGAACTGCTGTTCGGCCCGCAGGCGAGTTCCGTCTAAATAGTCGTTGGTGAGGGGTAAATTGACGAAAATTAGGGGAATTTTGCGAGCTTTGGTAAATGCTACAACTGAATTAAAGGCTGTTGCTTGTTTGCCTCCGAGGTTGAAGTTTTCGTAGTCGCGATCGTACTGACCTGAAACGTAAGCGCGTTCTCGATAATAAGTGTTGGGATTGTACTTGCCCGACATAGCCATGAATCCGTTGGAGTCGATCGAATCTGCCAATTGGTTGACTTGTCTGATGGCTACTGTTGTCCGTCGTGAGACTGGAATCAATTGTGCTTTTTGAGTTGCTGCATCCGCTGCGATTGGTTTTAACTCATATCTTGCAGCATTCTCAGCAACGGGCAAGATGCCCGTTCCACTAGAGAGGGATTTGATTGTGGGGAGTAGGGGTTGGGTGTCAGCAACGGGCAAGATGCCCGTTCCACTAGAGAGGGATTTGATTGTGGGGAATAGGGGTTGGGCATCTTGCCCGCCCGTGAAAGGTTGATCGATAGAGGTAAATGCTTTGCGGAAAGTGTTGTTAGCGCAGGGCTGCGGGAATCTGTAACACACCGGAATCACATTCGGTTCATCCAACTCCAGTTGGGGGCGAATGCCTGCTGCTAAAAGTTGGCTGCCTTCAGAATCGACGATCGAATTAAAAGTGCGATCGTCTCGGCCGCTGTTAAATGCCCGCACACCATCCGCCCAGACAATCATTTGAGGCAAATGACCGGGCTTCAAAAGTCGCCGCAGTTGAAAGTCAACTACTTGTGCAGTTGCGCCGTTGACTGAAAAGTTAAATACTTTTAAGCCCGGACGGCCCCTTTGGGCCAAAGATTGTTTTAGTTGTTTGGGATCGACGCCCTGCAATGCGCGGGAACTGCCGACAATCAAAACATCTGGTGGGCCGACCGCAGCAACGTAGGATAGGTAAAGTTGTAGTTGTTCGTTGAGCAAATCGCTGCTGAAGCTTACTGTACTGGCTTGCGATCGGGTTGCGCTCGCTTGCTGCTGGGAATAAACCAGGTTTCTCATGTACTCGATTACTTTTTTCTCCGCAAACGCCCGTCTGGGACTGCCGGGGGGAACGGCTTGCATCCAAGCGACGGCCTGCACCCACAAGGCGGCTACTTCGTCCCAGTCTTCTTTTGAATTGGCTGATTGAGCCAAATTAGAAGCTTGGGTGGCAAAGTTAATTGACTCCGTGAAGGCATCGTTTTGCGGGCAAGAGGGAACGCTGAGGGATTTTCTGGTTTTGTTGCGGTTTTGAGCTAACAGAGACGTTGGGGACTGCGCTAGGACGGCGGATTCGATCGAACCCGATGGCGCTGCGGTGTTGAGTGGCTTCGTTGACGAACATCCCAAAGTTACGGCTAGCAAGGCGGCTGCGGCGCAGGTACGTTTGAGGATTCTGGTGCTGATGCTAGCAATGTAGCGGCGAATCATAAAGCTTTCAGCGATCGCGAAACATTACTAGATATTACTAATTATCCGGCGGATCGAGCAATTAGCTCAAACAGATGTTTTAACCATTCTATAAAAATTAAGGCGATCGGGGAATCGCAGCTAAGCACCTGCGCTGTTATTGCTTGTCCCATCGGCATTGCAGGCGTTTTCTGCCATGCCAGCCAAGTGTGGATTAGCGCTTTGGGATGATGAATGAAAGTGTAGCGGTTAAGTCCGGCTTGTTCGAGCTCTTGTAAAATTGCTTCGGCTTTCGGATGCAGGGTGTCGCCAGGGGGGATGAGATAGGCGACAAAATCTTCTAACATTCCAGGAAGTTGATTGTTTGGCATCAACCAAACTCCGACGCGAGGCAAGTATGGATCTGAAGGTGTGCAAACCCAGCCTTCGGGAGGGGGAAATTGGGGGATGTCTCGATAGCCGATCGAACTCAGTTTATCTTTAAGAGATTGCCACCGCCCACTTAAATTGCGATCGGCATCTACCACAATTCCCAACGTGCGTAAATTCTCTGCTTTCAATCTTTCTGGCAAGCCATTTAGCAGCGCATCAACTCCTTGTGTACCTTCTTTTGTACCTTCTTCTTGCGGTACTTCGACGGAAAATGTTTCTGGCAGTTGATCTTGCTGGCACAAAGCCCAGATTACGTGTCTGTCATTCTTACCTTCTACCAATAACTGTTGAGGTTTTGATTGAGGAGGTTTTCGTGCTTTTGGCATCAGCGCACCTCGATACTTTGGCGCACTGCAACGGACAATTCATCGGGAGTGTATTCAACTGCACGAATATCCTCGCCGCGCCGGCTCAAGCGAAATAATTTGCCAACAGAACTATCTTCTGACTGTTCTAACGCTTCTTGAAATGCGGCTATGCAGTCCCAACTGTGGGTAGTTGCAAAGACTTGAACGTTCAACCGCTTTGCTGTTTCAAATATCAATCGCCACATATCAGTTTGCGTTTGATAGTAAAGACCTGTATCAATTTCATCAACCAACAAAAACCCATTCTCTGATGAGACGGCTGCCATTGCTATACTAAAAATTCGTTGCATACCATCTCCCATACTGCCTAGAGGAATTGGGTGATTCTGTCCTCTAATTTTAATCAAAATACCACTGTTATTAGTGGGATTACTGGTAAAACTAATACGTTCTACATCTGGTTCTAAGATTTGCAGTGCTGCTACTACGCTTTCTTCTTTTGGTGTCAGTGTAATAGCATCCCAAAACACAGCCATTTCGTTAAAAGTTATTGCCGTAGTTTTGAGTAAATTAAAATTATCTTGACTGGAACCAACAAGCGATAAATAGTTATTATTTCTCTCGGTCAATTTAGAAGAAACTAGATGAGCAATAGAAGCATCGCGCAGCAGTGAAATTTTGACTGTGGCATTCTGATTGTAGTAAGCAATTAATTCCCATGCTAAAAATCTTGTTTCTAGTTCTTCAGCTACCGGAATTATCACTTGTTGGTTTGTAGGGTTTGCTTGGATTTTGAGTGAGAGTTGTTCTTCTTTCTGGGATTGAATGTAAATGCTTCGATCTGGGGTTAGTTGATGTCCGTAAAAAATATGTTCAAATTCATACTTGCTGCGGTTTACTGCTTGATCCGATGCAAGTTGAGTTTTTATGTTGCTCATTTCGCCACGGCCATTTAGCACATCAAACAAAGCTTGAATACTCTGTTGTTGGACTAATAAATAAATGGCTTCCAAAAAAGTAGTTTTACCACTATTGTTCTGACCGACTATCAGATTAACCCTAGCTAACTCGTCGATATGAAAATCTTTAAAACAGCGATAATTTTGGATGGTGAGATCGCGCAACATGGATTCCTCGCATATTAACTATATTCTATAATTTCTCCGTTCAGACTAGAAACCAGTATGGGATTCTATGACTGCTTCGGCTTGCAGGGCGATCGACCTCAATTTATCCAATGTATCCTGGTTCGCACTCTGCCACAACCCCCGCTGACGAGCTTCTAGCAATCTTTCCGCCATATCTCGCAGTGCCCAAGGATTGTTTTCTTGAATAAATGCCTGCACTTTCTCATCAAAAATGTAAGCCTCTGCGATTCCTTCATACATAAAATCTTCTACACAATTTGCCGTAGCATCGTAAGCAAACAAAAAATCAACAGTTGCTGCAATTTCAAACGCGCCTTTATAACCGTGTCGCATCGCACCTTCTATCCATTTGGGATTCACAGCCCTGCTGCGATAAACCCGCGCAATTTCTTCCCGCAGTTGCCGCACTTTCGGATTCTCAGGAATTGAATTATCTCCGAAATAGGTTTCAGGATTTTTGCCTTGCAAATTGCGAATTGCGGCCGTCATTCCCCCTTGGAATTGATAATAATCGTCGGAGTCGAGGATGTCGTGTTCGCGGTTGTCTTGGTTTTGCAGAACTATTTGCATTTGGCCGAGGCGTTTTTCAAATGCTTCGGGTGCAGAACATCCCCATTCACCCCCCCTAACCCCCCCTTGTAAAGGGGGGGGACAAGAGTTGGAATTAACCCCGCCTTGTAAAGGAGAGGAATTAGATTTAGCCCCCCCTTGGTAAGGGGGGGTTGGGGGGGTATTCTCTGGTGGTAAAGGAGAGGAATTAGATTTAGCCCCCCCTTGGTAAGGGGGGGTTGGGGGGGTACTTGTATAGGCGTAACTGCTCCAATTAATGTAAGCTTTTGCTAAATCGGCGTCGTTTGTCCAGTTTTGAGCTTCAATTATGCCTTGAAGTCCTGCGCCGTAAGCACCCGGTTTTGAGCCAAACACTCGAAATTGCGATCGCCCTTGCGCCTCTTCCTGACTCAAACCTGTAGATTCCCAATACAAAATCTCTTCCTTAACTTGTGCTGCTAAAGGGTTGTTTTCTGGCGATTCGTCTAAATCTGCCACAGCTTTTACCGCACTGTCAAACAAATCAATTAAATTAAAAAAAGCATCGCGGAAAAATCCCGAAATTCGCAAAGTAACATCAACGCGCGGCCGCCCCAAAACAGAAACTGGCAAGATTTCAAAATCTACAACCCGGCGCGAAGGGCCATCCCAAACTGGTTGAACTCCTATCAGCGCCAAGGCTTCGGCTATGTCGTCTCCCCCCGTCCGCATGGTGGATGTTCCCCACACGGACAAACCCAAAGTTTTCGGATATTCGCCGTTTTCTTGGGTGTATCTTTCGATTAAAGTTTCAGCGGCAACTCGGCCAACTCTCCAGGCGGTTTCTGTGGGAATGGCGCGGATATCTACTGAGTAAAAATTGCGACCTGTGGGCAATACGTCTGGTCTGCCGCGAGTGGGCGCGCCGGATGCGCCGCTGGGTATGTGCCGCCCATCTAGTCCGCGCAACAGGTTGGTAATTTCTTGGTTTGTTTGGAGGAGTGAAGGTAAAAGATAGTTGTTTATCCAGTCTAATTCTTGTTGGGTTGCTTCTCCGATTTGGAAATTTTTAACTGCAGATGAACGCGGAGAAACGCGGATGTTTTCGATTAAATTATCTACTAATTCAGCGGCTTTTTCTTCGAGTTCTGCTGTTAAATCGCCTGCTGTGCGGTGCTGAATTATTGAGGTGGGATCGGCCGTTAACGGGTCGAAATCGTAGCCTGAGTCTGCTGCTAGGGCGCGGGTTAAGCCCGATCGCCCGTTGGTGGGATGGCGGGCGATCGCAATTATCAAATCTCTCAACTGTCTACCTTCGGGACACTGCCCGAAAATGTGCAATCCGTCGCGAATTTGGGATTCTTTGAGTTCGCAAAGATAGCCGTCTGTGCGGGTAATAAATTCTGTAAATTCCGATTTATTTAGTTGTATTCCTAAGTCTTTATCTAAGTTTTCTTTGTTGGTGAGGGCGAGAATGCGATCGCGAATCATGGGCAATCTGGACGGATCTAAACTTTGGGCTTCGCAATACTCATCAATTAAGGTTTCCAACTGCTGCAAAGGCCCGTAGAGTTCGGCGCGAGTCATCGGCGGTGTCAGGTGGTCGATAATCACGGCTTGCGATCGTCTTTTTGCTTGGGAACCTTCCCCCGGATCGTTGACAATGAATGGATAAAAATTCGGCATCGCGCCTAACGCTACTTCTGGATAACATTTGTTAGACAATGCTATACTTTTACCGGGAAGCCATTCTAAATTGCCGTGTTTTCCAGCATGAATTATAGCGTCAATTCCCAACTTTTCGCGCAGCCAGTAATAGTAAGCTAGATAATTGTGAGTTGGTTCTAAGTCGGGTGCATGATAGTTCAAACTAGGGTCAATTTCATATCCCCGCGATGGTTGAATTCCTACAAATACATTACCGAACTGAATCCCCGGAATCGGAAAAGACGTATTGTTACTTATAAAGTCTTGTGCATAGCTTCCCGGAATCCCCCATCTTTTACAAATCCCATCTTGCACTTCCTGCGGCAAACTAGCAAAATATTCTTCATATTCTGCCAAATCCAAAGATTGATGAACAGGCCGCAATTCGCGTCCTTCCGGGTCATTTGTCACGCCCGAAGTCAGGAGTTCAATTAACTCGTTGCCGCTAGCGGGGATGTTTTCAATTTGATACCCAGCTTGCTGCATAGCTTTGAGGATTTCGACACAGCTAGCGGGTGTATCTAAGCCGACGCCGTTGGCTAAGCGGGCGTTGCGAGTGGGGTAATTTGCTAGAATTATGGCGATGCGTCTGTTAGCGGCTGGGGTTTGTTTCATTTTCACCCAATTCGCGGTTAAATCTGCTACAAATGAAATGCGATCGCCCGCTGCTACATAGCCTACTACATCTGTTTCTAATTCGCTGTTCCAAGTCTGTACGGCTTTAAAAGAAACAGCCCTAGTAATGATTTTTCCGTCTACTTCCGGCAATGCTACATTCATCGCCACATCCCGGGGCGAAAGCCCCTGAAGTTCGGTTTCCCACTGTTCCAAACCGCCACCGCTGAAGATTGCTTGCAATACGGGAACGTCTAAGGATTTTAAGCTGTTTTGTGCCGGTTCTTGACTGCTGAAACCGGAGACTGCAAAACTTGTGGTGTTGAGCAATAATTGAATTGGTTCTGATTCTTTAGGTTGGAAATATTCCAGCAATTCTATTTGCAAATCTGGTTCCCGCAAAGAAGACACAAAGACGGGAACTGGGACTAAATTTCGCTCTGCTAGAGCTTGACAAAGTGCATCAATTGGTGCTAAGTTTCCTGATAAGTAATGAGCACGATAAAATAAGATTCCGACTTTAGATGTAGTTGGTAAACCCGGAGATCCCCCCCAGCCCCCCTTAGCAAGGGGGGAGGAAGAAGTTGTCAAAGTCCCCCTTGTTAAGGGGGATTTAGGGGGATATGAATCTGGTTGTAAAGTTGCAAAACACGCCCGCGCCTGTCCGCCCCAATCATAAATTCCGACGCGGGAAACTGTTTGAGGTAGGGGTGGATTGTAAGCAGTTTTCAGGCAAGTATCGGCTGCAAATTTGAGTGCGTTAACAAAGTTTTGGACTCCGCCTTCTGTGAAGTAACGCCACAGTTTATTGACTGCTGATAGCGATACATTTGAATGGCTGATTAAATCGGGATCGGGACTGTCTTCTCCCGGCATTACAATCAGTGAGGCGTTAGTTTTTTGCACCGTTTCTCGCAGAATTTCTAACCCGTAAGACCAATAAGAACGCCCTCCTAAAAGTCTTAAGATTATTACCTCTGCGCGTTCTAAAACTTCCTCGGCATAAGTATCAATTGTTAGTTGTTGCTGCAACTGAAGCAGGTTTACTGCCCGCACTTTGGGGAATTTTGCCGGCATTTTGGATGCGGCGGCTGCGAGTGTTTGAATGTCGGTGTCAGCAGCACTAATAAATACTATTGGTGCTGGGGTTTGCTGAATAAAAATTACTCCTTCTGCTTGAGGGTTCCAACCTCCGGGTGTGGCTGCTATTTTGTGCATTAATTTTTTTTATCTTAATAAATAGTGAGAGAAAGTGCGATCGCCTTGAGTATAACATGACTTATAGATAAATAAAGGCTAGGGCTTGTTTCTCAACCCGGACATCCCCGCCCAACCGAGAGAGGGCGGGCACGGGGAGTAGGGGTCGCACCGCCCCTAAATTCGGGGGGAGAATGAGCGTCAATCGATTTTAGATTTTAGATTTTAGATTTTAGATTTACTTGCGCGAGATAAATGCGGGGGCAATAAGTGATTTTCGATTTTCGATTTTGGATTGATTCCACGGATAAATCACGTGGCGAATACCCTCAAGAAATTCGTGGTCAAAGTCCGGGAAATCTCAACCTATAAACTGATAAATAAAACTCCCAAAATCATGATTCCGGCCCCTAATAATCTTTGTTGAATATCTTTTTCCTTAAAAATTAAATGACCGAACAATACACCCATTAACACGCTAGTACGCTTAATCGCGATCACTTGCACTACGAAAGTTAATGTCAAAGCTTGCATTTGAAAAAGCACTCCAATAGCATTGAAAGACCCCATAGCAGCTAGCATTGGTAATTGTTTGAGAATTTTTCGCCCTGGATTTGGGGTTTTGTGCAATAAAACTGGCAGTAGCAAGACACTGATTGTACCAAACAAAGAGAATAACCAAAAAATAGGGGAGGAATTTGTAACTCCTATTTTGTCAAAATTTGAGGCAATACTCCATAGCAATGCGACGATTAACATCAATTTTGGCCCTGGTTCATCCAGGAGTGCTTTGAATGGGGCTAAATATCCTTTAGATTTCTCTTTTATATTTAATAAATAAGAGCCGAGTACGATTAGTAAAATGCCAATATAATCAAAGATTTTGGGATATTCCCCGACAATTAATGGTGAAGTTACCAACATAAATAATGGTGTCAAAGCTACCAGCGGTAGTGTGAGGGATAAATCTGATACTTTGATGGCTTTGATGTAGAGGAGGGATGTGACAGCGTTGATGCTACCTCCGATTAATAGGGCGAGCCAAAAATGAGAGTTTAATGGCGGAATTCCTGTATATAATACCCAGGGAATCAAAAAGATGACTGAAAAAAATGAGAGAGACCAAGCTACAACATATTCGTCACTTTTTTTGAGATTTTGTTTGCCAAAAACGTCTTTGACGGCTTCAAAGAAAGCGGTCAAGAGTCCTAAAATTAACCAAGTCATCCTAAATATGCGCTCCTGACTCGCTCGTCGTTTAGCAAATCTGCTCCAATACCTGTGAGAGTAATGTTACCAGCTTCTAGCACGTAACCCCGATCGGCAATTTGCAGTGCTAAACTGGCATTTTGTTCGACTAAAAGGATTGTAACGCCCGTGGAGCGCAGGTTTTGAATAATTGCAAAAATTTCTTTGACGATCGCAGGTGCTAAGCCTAAACTAGGCTCGTCTAATAATAGCAGTTTAGGGCGCGACATCAACGCGCGGGCGATCGCCAGCATTTGCTGTTCCCCGCCGCTGAGGGTTCCTGCTAGCTGGCGGCGCCTTTCTGCTAAGCGGGGAAATATCTCAAATTGGCGCTCTAAATCGGCTTTTACAGCCGCCGAGTCCGATCGAATATAAGCCCCTAATTCTAAGTTAGTTAACACCGTTTGCTGCGCCAAAACCCGCCGCCCTTCTGGACTGTGGGCGATTCCCAATTTCACAACTTCGTGAGCTTGGCGGCGGCTAATATCGCGCCCGCTATAAATAATTTGTCCGTGGTGTATATTAACTATTTTGGAAATAGCCCTGAGTGTGGTACTTTTGCCCGCACCGTTGGCACCGATGAGACTGACAACCTCGCCCGCATTTATCGTGAGATTAATATTTTGTAGGGCTTGAATGCCACCATAATTTACAGAAAGGTTTTTGAGTTCTAAGAGAATGTTTTGGGTTTTTTCTGGCGGGGTGTCGTGCATTTTGTGTTACTTTGAGGTAGATTCCGATTTACCGTTGGGTGGGGGCGGGTTTATGAAATTATTGGTCTTAGGCAATTATTGTTGGTGAAACCCGCCCCTACAGAATGCGTGAGAATGGTGCAAGATGTGAGTTTTATCCAATTTCGCTATATCTACATTTCATCTCCCAAATAAGCCTCTATCA
The DNA here is from genome assembly GCF_036705085.1 of Microcoleus sp. B6-A1. Classification (NCBI taxonomy): domain Bacteria; kingdom Bacillati; phylum Cyanobacteriota; class Cyanophyceae; order Oscillatoriales; family Microcoleaceae; genus Microcoleus; species Microcoleus sp. B6-A1. The sequence continues at coordinate 10,139 of NZ_JAUBTU010000057.1, read as the reverse complement.
CAGCCGGATCGTTCCTCACAATAGCAGGCTCGCCCAAGGCAATAAGCTGACCGAAATGCAAGACGGCAATTCGATCGCACAATCCCATAACTAGCGGTACATGATGCTCGATCAATATTACAGTTAAATTGAATTGTTGGCGCACTTCGCGGATAAATTCGCTTAATTTATGCTTTTCATTGGGATTCATCCCCGCTGCAGGTTCATCTAACAGCAATATTTGCGGTTCTAGGGCTAAAGCGCGGGCAATTTCTAAGCGCCTCTGGTCGCCGTAGGGCAAGTTTTTGGCTTGTTCGCCCGCGCGATCGCCCAATCCGACTAAATCCAACAATTCTAAGGCTTTTCGCTGGGTTTTGCGTTCCATTGCGTTAGATGCTGGCAAGCCGAAAATCCCCGCCAGCACCGATAAAACTGGATTGCCCGATCGACTGTGGATGTGTCGGGCGATCGCCACATTTTCCACAGCAGAAAGTTCCCCAAACAACCGGATATTTTGAAAAGTTCTGGCAATACCTTTATTAGCAATTTGATAAGGCTTCAATTGGGAAATATTTTCATTTTGATAAATCAGGTTGCCACTAGAAGCAGGTATCAGTCCAGTCATTAGATTAAATAGAGTTGTCTTGCCCGCGCCGTTAGGGCCGATTAATCCAAAAATTTCGTGTTTTTCAACTGTAAAAGATACGTTGTTTACAGCAATTAAACCACCAAATCGGCGAGTTAATCCTTTGGCTGCTAAAACAGGATTGCTGCTTGAGACGGTAAGGGGTTCGGAAATCATAAACAAATCATAGAATATAAGATATCTAATTATGCCTTAGACTGCGGAATGTTCTTAAAGTGCGGCTTTTTAAGCAGTATTTAGGGCGATCGATTTCACCACAGACAAGCACAAATTTAGAGCACCCGGAGTCCTGAAACAGTTTGATGAGAATGTATACACAATTATTCAAATGGCTGAGACGGCTCATCAAACACAAGGATTCTGACCCATGACGAAGCACTGCCGACAAAGATTAGCTACCGTAATTGCCCTCTCGTTTCTATCTTTCACATCCCCTTTGCTGTTGACTCGCAATGCTGCGGCTGGAATTGGGGACGAACCCACAGCTAATCCCAAAGAGATTCCCTCCCTCACCGAGAAGTTAAATATTAACGATGAAACGGCACTTGATGCAGCTATTAAGCTGTTACGAAAAATAGGTGAACCAGCCATCCCTGATTGGATGGAAGCTTTGCAGGCTCAGAATTTGTCAGTCCGCCAGAGTGCTGCTGAGGTTCGGAGACAAATGGGCCTCCCTGCTATTCCTGCCCTTGTCAAAACCTTGAAAGACTCAGATGTGTCGGTTGGTGCAGAAGCTAAAACTACACTGCCGCAGCTAATTCTCTTGCTAAAAGACTCGGATGCAGAGGTGCGTAGCCGTGCAGACTATGCTTTGGGAAGGATTGGTGCAGAAGCTAAAACTGCTGTGCCACACCTAATTCTGTTGCTGAAAGACTCCGATGCAAATGTGCGTAGCCGTGCAGCCAATGCTTTGGGAAAGATGGGTGCAGAAGCTAAAACTGCTGTGCCGCAGCTAATTCTGTTGCTGAAAGACTCCGATGCCACTGTGCGTAGCCGTGCAGACTATGCTTTGGCAAGGATGCGTGCAGAAGTTAAAACTGCACTACCACAGCTAATTTCCCTGCTTCAAGACTCAGATGCAACTGTGCGTAGTAGTGCAGCCTCTGCTTTGGGGATGATTGGTGCAGAAGCTAAAACTGCACTGCCGCAGCTAATTATCTTGCTGAAAGACTCCAATCCAAATGTGCGTAGTAGTACAGCCTCTGCTTTGAATAAAATCCGTGCAAAAGCTTAAACTGCAATGCGGCAGCTAGTGCCTGTTGACAAGGTGGAATTTAGAGTTAAATACTGACAGAATCGGCGCTGATTATAGGAATATGTACATTAGCCAACCAGACCCGGATCTTTGCAAACAAATCCGTGTGTTTGATGAACAATGTCAGGCTTTTACTTTTGTGAGGCCGGGAGTGGAGGGCGATCGAGCTTGGTGTTATTTCAAGAATGGTGTGCCGTCGCCAAGTCTGAGAGAAGGCCGGAATTCTAGTATTAGACCGAGGTGGTAACAGAAAGAGGGAAACGAAATGTTTTTAACGTTTCCCTTTGCAAGGTCAGCATTTCAACGGTCTAAAGTTCTGATTGAGTGACTCCAACTAGCCTTTGTAATCTTACCAGTCGCTTTCCCCAGTCCGTTCCAATCGCCTTGTTAGGTCGCTTTCGACAATCGTTCCTCCCAAGTTGCGACCAAAAAAGCTGCCATTGAACCCGCCAAGTTGACAGCAAGTGCAGCGTGTCGAGGAGAAGGTTTAATAGCTTGTTTCCCTTTACCATGAGCATCACTAAGCTTATTACGTAAAGTACCAAGTCCTGAAATCACACTCTGGCAACCACCAAGAATTTGTTTAAAAACCTCTTCTTGATGTTGTTGAGGAGCCAGATTAAGTTGCTTAGCCGTTTCATAATATAGTTTAGGCAAATCATCTTTATCACTATGATAAATGCCTGCTTCATCCAAAATGTGTTTACAAACCGATTCGATTAATGTACGCGCCATAGTAATCGCTGCTTCTGGATCTTGATTTCGGCGTTCAAGAGCTTTTTGCCAAGCAATATGAACCTGTTCTGTATCGAAATTGATAAGAATGGCGGAAATATCATCATCTGCTGGTTGAGCCACAATAATATTTTGCTCTAGAGACGCAATCAATGAACCAAATTCTTCCCATATAAACATCCTTCGTTCTTGGTAGGTACCGAACTTTGCTTTAATAAAACCCCAGAATTTTGAGATTTCGTCGCAATTTCTAACAAATTGAGGAAGGCGATCTCTGATTGCGCTATCTCTCAATAACTCTAAACGGAGTTTACGGTATTCCCGATCACTGTGATCGCCACCTGTTGCACAAGCAATAAATATATCTTGGAGTTGCCGTACTTTATCTAAGCGTGTCATCATCGTTTCTAAAATCTGAATTCTAACCTCAACATTCTAACCTTTACTAACTCACATTTTCCAATCAACTATCTAGCTTAAGATCGTATAGCTTTATTTTCATCTTTTTTGTGATGCCTCACTAACTACAACTATTAAACATGGTGTTCCCAAGGATCGCCATTTAGCTAAGATTCCCGGTGCAAAAGATACCGACTTTCTGCCGCAAGAAATCACATCGCGCTATAATATTACAATTGCCGTACCGCTTCAATCTCCTCAAGCCGTCTCGCCTGGGTAATCTTATGACGATGTACGTACCGGATTCGCAGCCTTCGCAAACAAAAGTCCTCCCTACGATGTACGATCTACCCAGTGAAGACCCGGAGGAGCCTGGTTTGCCTGACGAATTCCACGAGTTTCAACCCGAACTGCTGCGCCTAACCTGCCGCCCCGCTAACCATCCGCCAGAACAAATATTTATAGCGACAGACCTCAATCTCTACTACGATTCTAACCATCTCAATTGGTACAAAAGACCTGATTGGTTTGTCGTCTTGGGGGTTCCGAGATTTTATCGAGGTGACGAATTGCGCCTCAGCTACGTGATGTGGCAAGAAAATGTCAGTCCTCTGGTAGTAGTAGAACTCGTGTCACCTGGAACTGAAGATGAGGATTTAGGAATCACAGAAGAAACACGAAATAAACCGCCTACTAAGTGGCGAGTTTACGAACAGATTTTGCAGATTCCTTACTACTTTGTTTTCAGTCGGTACAACAATCAACTGAGAGTATTTCGCTTGATTGGCAATCGTTACCGCGAACAAGTTTTAACCGAACCCAGATTCTGGATACCGGAATTAGAATTAGGTATAGGTTTGTGGGAAGGTTGTTATCAAGGTTGTTCGAGGTTGTGGCTGCGGTGGTACGATGTCAGTGGCGATTGGGTTCTGACTCCAGAGGAGTTTGAAAGGCAGCGAGCTGAATTAGAAAGTCAACGAGCTGAATTAGAAAGTCAGCGAGCAAACCGATTAGCCGATCGACTCCGAGCAATGGGCATTAATCCAGAGGAGCTGTAAAATTAAGTAGCAGCGCGAAATACTGTCTGCGGTGTCCATAAAAACTTATTAACTAAAAATAAATTATGCCAGACTCTACCTCATTGCGCGATCGCTACCTAGCCCTAATCGACAAAATTGTCGAAATCACCCTCAAAGGTCAAATTCGCTCCAAAGAACAAGTTTATCAAATGCTGGTGCAAGACATTAGTACCGGTACTGGCGAAATCTTTGAACGCTGTTTCGGTGAACGCCTTGATGCCGCCGAAAATCAACTCAGAAATGAAAAAGACGAAATCAAACAAGCAAAGGCAAATCGCACCCTCCGAGCTCTCAAAACCATCCAAGGAGAATGGGAACGCTGGCAGAAAGATAACCGCGTCGATCGCGAAATTGCCTCCTCAATCCAACAAATCGTTAGTGCCGAATCTAACGCCCGCCTCCTGGCATTATTGCAAGTAATCGATCCGAATAAAGAACATCCGCTGACTCTGGCTCAATTGCAGCAATTAGCCAAATCTCTGCACCAACAAATGCTGCAAACTGCCAATCCCGAAACCGAACAAGATTTGCAGCAAATAACCGCCGGCATCGCTAAAGGTTTAGAATCTTGGCAGCGTTTGGAACCGGAACTTGTGGGCTGGATTTATCAGCCGCAGCAGCTAGGATTTGCCGGTAGTCCCGAAGAAAATGGGCCTTGGGCTTTTTGGGCCAAAAAAGTTAACAGTCCCTTTCCCCAGGCTCTTTTGAAGACTATTGCGCTCGGTGAATCTGTAGTTCAATTCGCAGCCCAGCAATCGAATTTAGATTTAGGCATATTGGTGGAAGTGGCGATTATTTTGCAGTGCTTGCAGCGGGCGTTGGCGACATGGTTTGACAAGCAAGTTTACGATTCCAAAGTGTCAACAAAAGCTTCAATTTCTACTTACATTACTTTTGCGGTAATTTGGAGTCAGCTAGCTAGTGGGTTTAATAATTCTACCAAGAGTGGGGAACAGTTGGCAAATGCTTGTTTTCAAGTAACTTTGCAAATTTTGCGTGCTTTTTCTCAGCGAGAATACTTTCCGCTTTACGGCGGGATTTTTGCTTCATTTGATGGTAAAGCTCTGCGGCATACTTTGGATTATTTAGACGAACCGCTGCGCCGAGTTGAAGGCACTCAAGCGAAAGCTCGGATTCTGACGCTTTTGGGTTATTCGATGCAGGCGGCTGGGGCTTACGAGCGATCGCTCTTGCTGCACAAGCAAGCGCTGGAAATTGCCCGTACCGAAGGAGACAAAGCTTGCGAAGTTGCCAATCTCAATCACATCAGCCGCAACTATGTTGCTCAAAAAAATTATCAGGAAGCGATTAATTACAGCCAGCGGGCTTTAATTATGGCACGACAAGCGGGAGAAAGGCAAGGCGAGGCAAATGCTCTAGCTAATTTGGGTTACAGTGAAGTGTTTCAAGCGCGGCAGTTGGAGGAGGTGGAACCGGAGGTTTATGAGAGTGCGATCGGTTATTTGGAACAAGGTTTGTTGCTATCGGAAAAATTGGGAGACAGGCAAAGTCAAGCTTTTTGTTCCAGCAGTCTCGGTATTGCTAAAATCGCCCTAGAAAATGCTGAAGGTGCGATCGAATATTTGCTCAAAGGTTGGCAAGCGGCTCAATTCTCAGGGGATTTATATTTGCAAGGTCTGAATTTGGCTTACTTGGCTCAAGCTTATTACAGAATCAACTCACTAGAAAAAGCGATATTTGCGGGCAGTTTGGGGATGTATACTTTGGAGCAAATTGGTGCGATGGAGTGGCGTCAATCGGCTGGTTTGTTGACAATTTTGCGGGGTCAAATGGGGGCTGAATCTTTTAAACAAGCTTTGGCTAAAAGTCGAGCGAATATCATTCCGGCGATCGGTGTTGATGGCTACGATTACATCCCGGAGTTGCTGGAAAAATACCAGCAATCTATTTAACTTTTTGTGGAACAGGCCGGAAAGCCTGTTGCTGACAGAGGTTTAAGGTGTCAGTTCTAACTCACCGAAAATCACCATTATCAATCAGTCTTTCATGGGCGGGCAGGATGCCCAACCCCTACTCCCCACAAGAAAATTTAATTTTTGTGGAACAGGCATCTTGCCTGTTCTGATGTTTTTTGATGCACCCCAACCTCCGAATAATTAATGCTCAACTATCACCGGCGTACCAACTGCAACTTTCTCAAATAAAGCCTGTGCATCTTTGTCAAACATTCTGACACAACCGTGAGAAGCCGCCCCCCCGATCGACTCTGGATTCGGAGTACCATGAAAACCAATCACATTCTTGCCATCCGTCCAAAACCCCATCCACCTACTCCCTAATGGATTGTCTGGCCCCGCAGGAATAAGTTCTCCTGTCCAAGGATTTTGCCAAACTGGATCTTTGATCATTTGCATCACTTTAAAATTGCCTGTAGGAGTTTCCCAGCCGCCTTTTCCCACAGCAACCGGGAAACTGGTTTGCACCTTATTTTGTCGGTAAACATAGACGCGGCGTTCTCGCAATTTCAGCACTAAACGCACTTCCTCAATAGGATTTACCGCAGGCTTTGGTTCCTGGGGAAGATAACGAAATGGTTCTCCCAAGGGCGGCAGTTCTGGGGTTCCGAGATTCGGCAATTGTGTCTCGGATGTTGGCCGCTGCGCTGCGATCGCACTATTACTTGAATTAGCCACCAGTTCGGCAGCCGCCTGCTGCTGTACGGCGACCGACAGCGCCACTGCACTCAAGCTCAGGACAATTAACTTGTTAAATAAAAATTTGCTGTTCACCATTTTTTTGTTCGCTAAACTCCTAACCAGCAGTTCCTACAAAGTTCCTATCTAATTATCCGCAAACTGCACCCGATCTGAAAAGTTTTGACGACAAGTTTTGACATAGCTTTTTGACGGCAACTGCGCTGCACAGTTTTTAGTTGAAATTCCACCACTGATAACTTGTAACTCAACACAAAGCTTAGGCAATAATACCAAAACCACAAGGTTTTTATAAGCTGCTCAGTGGAGTTACGCAAGAGAATGTCGTTAAAAAACCCGCTTTTTGCGTAAATCTTGCAAGAAAATGATTAAATTTGACCTCCGACTAATTTGATTTTTTAGCAATGGCCAGCGGGCGATCGAGTATTCAAACTATGGCGCTGCTGTATCCGGCAAGCACAATCTGTCTTTAGGTAGAGTTCCTCCCAGCAACAGTTAGGTTGGCGGAAAAAAACTGCTAAGGTCGATCGAATAAACTCAATATATCACGGCAACACTCTAGAGATGCAAACCGCTGAACTTGTTGTAAATCGGGAACTTATGATGTAAAATTTAGTCTTTCAATACTTGTTCGATAATCTTTTTTTGAGATTGTCATAAATTTCCTACTCTGGGGATTAAACTGGATTAGGTATAGAGGTTGGGACTTTCGTGCAGCGGAAGCAAACCCGACCCTGAATAGCAGTTAATGTGAGGTTTCAATGCGTCTTCAGAACATCAAATTATTGACAGGTGCAACACTGTCGGTGCTAATTTCGGCGGTCTCAGTACATCCTGCGATGGCTAACCCTGCAACTCAAATAGCCCAAACGCAGACCACCACAACAGCAAACACTACAACCATTGTCGGTTTTGTCAAAAGTATTGTCGGCGATGTAGTAACTATTCGCGAAGAAAGCGCGCCGTACAGGACTCTCAGGGTTCAAAGATGCGTCCTGAGAATTATTGGCTTAGTACCGGGAATGAAAGTCAGAGCCACCGTCGCCGGATCTCAGATCCAAAATATCGCGGTGATCCCCGATTATAAGGTTGTAGCCACAACGGTTGCTCGTCCCGCAACCCCAGCACCGGCACCGCGTCCGGCCCCAGAACCGCCACCGCGTCCGGCTCCTCGTCCGGCTCCTCGTCCGGCTCCGATTCCGGCTCCCCGTCCTATTCCGGCTCCGGCTCCCCGTCCGGCTCCTGTGAGAGGACTCTGGTAAAGCTAGGTTATACCATTTTCGATTTTCGATTTTCGATTTTCGATTGAAGATTGGCAATGACAATCAAGCAGTTTGATCCGGGGCCCTTGGATTCATTCGTGGGCTCGCTTTCTTCAATCTAAAATTTAAAATCTAAAATCTAAAATCTAAAATCGATTGACTGATCAAGCTCAAGGTTTGGATCGCAGGTCTACAGTTGCATTCTTTTTTGCAACTGATATGAGTAAGCAGAATTAAGCCACCGCGTGCGCGGTGGCTTCGCTGTTTAGGATCGTGAATTAAATAATTTGCATAAGCCTGTGGGATGGGCGTCTCGCCCGCCCCTTATAGACGGGCGAGACGCCCATCCCACAAGAAAATCACCATTGCAGGTTATTTAATTCTCATTTCTTAATAGAAGTTAGAATAATAGAATTGTCCAGCAATTGTGGAGAAATCGCTGCTATGTATTATCTGCGTTTCTTGCTGCTAATTCTGCTGTTGCCGATGATTGCGTGCGATCGAGCTACAGATGCGATCGCCCCTGCTGTTGGCGACAACGGCCCCCTGTCGCAAATTCCCTCCCGTGCACCGGTGGCAAATGTTGGGACAAATCAAATTGTACCGACCAAACCGCTGTCGGCGCAGCCAATCCGCATTGTTGCAACTGCTTTGCCGCAACCAGGAGCCAGCGAAAGCGCCTCAAAACCTCCTCAAGTAGTACCGATTCCCGCATCGCCCGTGCTGCGAGTGCCTCCTGGCTTTGTCGTCAACGTTTTTGCTGACAATTTAGACGCTCCCCGATGGCTAGCTTTGACGCCTACAGGCGATGTTTTGGTAACAGAAACCCGGCAGAATCGGATTACGCTGTTGCGAGATGCCAACGGCGACGGCGTTGCTGAGGTTCGCAAGACTTTTGCAAGTGCCCAAAACGGGTTAAATATTCCCTTTGGCATGGCTTTTGCCGATCGCTATTTTTTCCTCGGAAATACCGCTGAAGTCCGCCGATTTCCCTACACAAAAGGGCAGGAACAATTGACAGGTACTGGTCAAAAAATTGCCGATTTACCGGGCGGCGGCTACAACCAACACTGGACGCGAAATGTTGTCGTTTCCCCCGACAAGAGCAAGCTTTTCGTATCAGTTGGATCGCAGTCTAATGCCGATGTCGAACCGCTGCCGAGGGCGTCTGTTCAAGTCATGAATTTGGACGGCAAGAACCAGCAAATTTTTGCTTCGGGTTTGCGAAATCCGGTGGGATTGGATTTTCACCCAAAAACCAATCAACTCTACACGACAGTCAACGAACGCGACGGTTTGGGAGATGATTTGGTGCCCGATTACTTGACAAGAATTCGTCAAGGCGAGTTTTACGGCTGGCCTTACACTTATTTTAAGCCGAATTTGCTCGACCCGCGCCACGCTAGAAATGGCAATAGCGATCGACCTGATTTAGCGGCTAAAACATTAATGCCAGACGTGCTGTTTCAGGCGCACTCGGCCGCTTTGGGGCTTCAGTTTTACGACGGCAAAACGTTTCCCAAAAGATTCCTGAACGGGGCATTTGTGGCGTTTCGCGGCAGTTGGAATCGCAACGCTGGAACTGGTTATAAAATCGTGTTTGTACCTTTTAATGCGGCGAACGGACGCCCTCAAGGTTATTATGAGGATTTTCTGACTGGTTTTCTGACAGATCCGTCGGGCCCGAAAACTTGGGGGAGGCCGGTTGGTTTGCTGGTTTTACCTGACGGGAGTTTGCTGTTTACTGAGGAAGCGAACAACCGGATTTATCGGGTGCAGTATCGCCGCTGACGATTGGGCGTTCGATAAATTCTTCACCCTCGTATACTTTTCGTTGAATCAAGAATTTATCTTCTTTTCTAATTTCATATCATGTCCGATCGATTAACCATAATATCCCGGTAGGGGCGGGTTTTTGAGATGATCAATTATTGGCAGGTATTGTTGGCTCACGGGCCCCTACCAAAATCGGGGTCGCTCGACCGGACATAATTTCACTATTCAATTTGAGATTCGCTGGGTTGCGGCGGGTTTTGTAACCCACATTCCGCACCCCCAACTGGCACATACGCGGATTGAGGAAGTAAAAGTGAATCATCGGAGATAATA